>NZ_JAOQNS010000009.1 GCF_025961475.1 Rhodobium gokarnense
GCCGGGTCCGGAGCGGCCGCCCCGGACCCGGCATCGCCATCTGCGGCGACACAACAATCCTAACCAACTTCAAACAGACAATTGCGAGGAGGCCGCAAGGCCGACGCGGCAATCCATCGGACGTTGGCGTTCATTTGGATGCGCTCGCTGAACACGCAGCCGTCACCCCGGCCCCCGAGCCGGGCCTATTGCCCCCATCTGCACGGTATGTCGTTCACAGTCGGAATGATGCCCGGCCGAGGGTCAACACCCGCAAAAAGAACCGCGCAGGGCTACCGTTGTCGATGGGGGCAATGGGTCCCGGCTCTCCGCTACGCTCCGGCCGGGATGACGACGGTGTGTGACGCCGGGACAATCGAGCCCAACGGGCTCGCAAGGCCGAACGGCCGCCCGAGCGGATGCGAGGCCCGTCGGAGGCCAGTGAGCGTCGGCGAACGCTCGGCCGTGAGACAAAAAACTCGCCGCCCTCGCGGAGCCATGAACAAAGCGAACCGAGTGCAACATCGAAGCCGTCAGGCTTCGCAAGGCCGAACGGCCGCCGGCGCTGATGCGCCGCCCCCGCGGAGGCTAGCGAGCGAAAACAAGTCCCCCTAATCCCGCTCCATCCGCCGGAACGGGTGGGCCGGGTAGACGCCGAGAATCTTCATGTGGCTGGAGAAGAACTGAGCCTCCTCCAGGGCGAGCGCGACACTGCGCTCGTCGGGGTGGCCCTCGATGTCGGCGTAGAACTGGGTGGCGTTGAAGGTGCCGCCGACCATGTAGCTTTCCAGCTTGACCATGTTGACGCCGTTGGTGGCGAAGCCGCCCATGGCCTTGTAGAGCGCGGCCGGCACGTTGCGGACCCGGAAGAAGAAGGTGGTGATCGCCGGCCCGTTGAGGGAATCGGCCTCGATCTTCTGGCGCGACAGGATCAGGAACCGGGTGGTGTTGTGTTCGGCGTCCTCGATGTTGCGAGCAAGGATCTCAAGGCCGTATTCCGCCGCCGCCAGTTCCGAGCCGATGGCGCCTTCGGTGGGGTTGCCCTGTTCCGCGATCAGCGCCGCCGAGCCGGCCGTGTCGGCATGGATCAGCGCCTTCAGCCCGTGCTTCTTGAGGAATTTGCGGCACTGGCCGAGCGCCACGGTGTGGCTGTGCACGGCCTTCAGGTCTTTCAGCGTCGCGCCCTTCGGCGCCATCAATTGCAGGCGGATGCGCACGAAATGCTCGCCGATGATGTAGAGGCCCGATTCCGGCAGCAGGTGGTGCACGTCGGCGACCCGTCCGTAGAGCGAATTGTCGACCGGGATCATCGCCCGCTTCGCCGTGCCCTGCTTGACCGCCTGGAAGGCGTCCTCGAAGGTCGCGCAGGGCAACACCTCCATGCCCGGAAACACCTCCTCGCAGGCCTGGTGGGAAAAGGCGCCGAGTTCGCCCTGGAAGGCGATGCAGTCGTTGCTGTCGAGGGAAGTGTCGTTGGTCATGGCGGGTCTTTCGTTGCGGGCGGGGGCCGTCAGCCGAGCGCGGCGCGGGCGCGCTCCAGGTCGGCGGGAGTATCTACGCCGAGCGGCACCGTATCGACAAGGGCAACGTCGATCCGCATGCCATCTTCCAGGGCCCGGAGCTGTTCCAGCTTCTCGCGCTTTTCCAAAGTGCTCTGCGGCAACGAGACGAACCGCTCCAGCGCCGCGCGGCGATAAGTATAGAGGCCGATATGGTGGTAGAGCGGGCCCTCGCCATGGGGTGCGGTGGCCCTGGTGAAATAGAGCGCGCGCATGCGCCCGGGCGCCACCTCCGTGCCGACCATCTTGACGACGTTCGGATTGTCGCGCTCCTCGGCGACGGTGATTTCGGTGGCGAGCGTCGCGATGTCCACCTCCGGCGTCTCCAGCGGCCGGAAACAGGCCCGGATCGCCTCCGGCTCGATGGTCGGCAGGTCGCCCTGGACGTTGACGATAACGGAATGCCGGCCCTCCGGATCGACCTTGCCGATCGCCTCGAAGATGCGGTCGGAGCCGGACTGGTGGCCGGGATCGGTCAGCACGGCCTTTCCGCCCGCGGCCGTCACCGCCTCAAGGATGCGGACGTCATCGCAGGCGACCACGACCGGGCCGATCTCCGCCTCCATTGCCCGCCGCCAGACCTGGACGATCATCGGCTGGCCGGCAATGTCGGCGAGCGGTTTGCCCGGCAGCCGCGTGGAACTCATGCGGGCCGGAACGAGGACGAGCGCGGATGCAGACATTAAATAATCCGAATATGTTGTTTTTCCGTGACAGTCCCGCCGTTTATACTATGGACAAGCTTCGGGCAAAGCCTGTAGTTTCCGGCTGCGCAAAAACGCGTACCGCCACGCCATCGCCTGTCCGAAGGCTGCGTAAAACAAATAAGTGACGCTAGGGGAAACAGTAGCGGTCGAGCTCAGCGGCCGCCGACTGGAGCGAAGAATTCATGGACTCATTCACAATCAACAAGGTCATCGGCAGCCTGCTGGCGACGCTGTTCGTGCTGTTCGGACTGTCGTTCATCGCCGAGTTTATCTTCCACGAGCCGGCGCCGGAAACGCCGGGCTACGCCATTGCGGTGCCGGAGCCCAGCGACGAACCGGCCGCCCCTGCCGAGGAGGCGCCGAAGGCGGACGTGCTGGCGATGATCGCCGATGCCGATCCGGCCGCCGGCGAGAAGGTCGCCAAGAAATGCGCGGCCTGCCACACCTTCGAGGAGGGCGGCGACAACAAGGTCGGGCCGAACCTTTACGGCATCGTCGGCCGCAAGCCCGGCGCCCATGAAGGCTTTTCCTACTCCAACGCCGTCCACGACTACGGCGCGGAGCATGACTGGACCTACGCCAACCTCAATGCCTATCTGCACAATCCGAAGGAAGCGGTGCCCGGCAACAAGATGTCCTTTGCCGGCCTGAAGAAGCCCGAGGACCGGGCGGATATCCTCGCCTATCTGCGCACGCTCGCGGCAACGCCGGCGCCGCTGCCGGAAGTGGCGAGCGACGAAGCACCGGCAGAAGAGCCGGCCGCCGAGGGCGCGTCAGAAGAGGCCGCACCGGCAGCCGACAGCGCTTCCGAGACCCCGGCCGATGAGCCCGCCGCGGCGGAGAGTTCCGACGCCCCGGCAGAGCAGCCCGCGGCCGAGGAAAGCTCCCCCGACAGCTCCCCTGATAGCTCCTCCGATAGCTCCGGGGAGACGTCCGGTGAGGCGGCTGGCGACGGCGATGCCCCGGCCGCGGAAGAAAAGACCGAATAGGCCGGGCGCCTTTTCGACAAGAATCGATCGAAGGCCGGGCCTCTGTGTCCGGCCTTTGTCGTTTCATGGACCCGAACCGGCAGCCTGACGGCGTCGAGGCGAGCCTCGCGCGCCCGTTTCGCCTTAATTTTTCGTCATTTTGCGATTTCCCGGTGTCCTTTGGCGGCACCGGTTTCTATCTTAGCTTTCAGAATCCGGCCCTTTGGGTCGGCAAAGCCATTGGAAGGACCGGGTGCATTCATGACGTTGTCACGGGCTCTCACTGCCGCTCTCGTCGGGTTTCTCGCGATCGGGGCGGCGACCGCCCCTGCCGACACCGCCCATGCCGACGACGCCCAATCCGGTAAGGCCCCGCCCTGGCGCCACGCAACGGCGCTGATCGGGGAGCCGAAGCGGCCCGAAGGCTTCAAGCAGTTCGACTACGTCAATCCGGATGCGCCCAAGGGCGGCATCGTCCGGCTCTCCTCCATCGGCTCCTTCGACAGCTTCAACCCGATCCTGTCCAAGGGCGATGCCGCGCCCGGCATCCTTCTGATCTACGAATCCCTCGCCGCGACCGCCCTCGACGAGGCCGACACCTCGACCATGTACGGCCAAATCGCCGAGGCGCTGCAATATCCGGACGACTATGCCTGGGTGAAATACCGCCTGCGCCCCGAGGCGCGCTGGCATGACGGCAAGCCGATCACGCCGGAGGACGTGGTCTGGAGCTTCGAGAAGACCATCGAGCTCAATCCCGGCCAGCGCTTCTACTACAGCCACGTCACAAAGGCCGAGGTGACCGGCGAGCACGAGGTGACCTTCACCTTCGACCAGACCGGAAACCGCGAGCTGCCGCATATCGTCGGCCAGCTCACCGTGCTGCCGAAGCACTGGTGGACGGGTACCGACGCCAACGGCAACACGCGCGATATCTCCAAGACCACCCTTGAGCCGCCGGTCGGCTCCGGCCCCTACAGGATCGGCACATTCGATGCCGGGCGCTCGATTACCTACCAGCGCGTCGACGACTACTGGGGCAAGGACCTGCCCTTCGGCATCGGCCAGAACAATTTCGACGAGATCCGCTACGAGGTGTTCCTCGACCGCACCGTCCTCCTGGAAGCCTTCAAGGGCGACCAGTACGACTGGCGCAGCGAGAACTCGGCGAAGGCCTGGGCCACCGGCTACGACTTCCCGGCGGTGCGCGACGGCCGGGTCGTGCTGGAGAAATTCCCGGACAAGGCCTCGGGCATCATGCAGGCCTTCGTGCCGAATCTCCGGCTGGAAAAGTTTTCTGACTGGCGGGTGCGCCGCGCCCTCAATCTCGCCTGGGACTTCGAGACCGCGAACCGGACCCTTTTCTATAACGAGTACAAGCGCATCGATTCCTATTTCGCGGGCACCAAGCTCGCCTCCTCCGGCGTGCCGGAGGGCCGCGAGCTGGAGATCCTGGAGGAGGTGCGCGGGCTCGTGCCGGACGAGCTCTTCACCGAGCCCTACAGCAATCCGGTGGCGGGCGATCCGACGAAGCTGCGGCAGAACCTGCGCGAAGCCTTGCGGCTCCTGAAGGAGGCCGGCTGGGAGTTCAAGGGGCGCCAGCTCGTCAATACCAAGACCGGCGAGCCCTTCACGATCGAATATCTCGGCATCGATCCGGACTTTGAACGCATCGTCCTGCCCTATGCCCAGAACCTGAAGAAGATCGGCATCGAGCTGAAGATGCGCATCGTCGACACCTCGCAATACATCAACCGGCTGCGCTCCTTCGATTTCGAGATGATCACCTTCTCCTGGCCGGAGAGTCTGTCGCCCGGCAACGAGCAGCGCGACTTCTGGGGCTCTGAGGCGGCAAGCAACCCGGCCTCGCGCAACTTCGCCGGCATCAAGGACGAGGCCGTCGACAAGATGATCGAGCGGGTGATCTTCGCCAAGGACCGCGCGGACCTGGTCGCCGCGACCCACGCCCTCGACCGCGTGCTCCTGTGGAACAACTTCATGACGCCGCAATACTATGTCGACTACGACCGCACCGCCCGCTGGGACCGGTTCGGCCGGCCGCAGACCCTGCCGGAATTCACCCACGGCTTTCCGACCATCTGGTGGTACGACGAGGAAAAGGCCGAAAAGACGGGCAAGCCCTCGTGAGCGGCGCCAGGACGACCCGCGCCACGCCCGGCATGCCCGGCATCGACCGCCGCACCCTGATGAAGCTGACGGCGGGCACGGCTGTCGCTGCGTTGTTGCCAGCCGGTGCCAGAGCCGCCGGGGCAGCGGAGGCGACCGGCCTGCACGGCCTCTCGGTCTTCGGCGACCTTGGCTATCCGCCGGATTTTGCCCATTTCACCTATGTCCGCCCGGACGCGCCGAAGGGCGGAAGGATGAGCTTCCGCCCGCCCTCCTGGGCCTACAACCAGAACCCCCAGACCTTCAACACGCTGCATTCCTTCGTGCTGAAGGGCGATGCGCCACCGCGCATGGAGATGACCTTCACCCGGCTGATGACCCGGGCCTATGACGAGCCGGACGCGGTCTATGGCGAGCTCGCCGAGACCGTCGACATCCTGGAGGACGGCAATCTCTACCGCTTCCATCTGAGGCCGAATGCCATCCACCACGACGGCAGCCCGCTCACGGCCGAGGACGTCGCCTTTTCCCTCAACATCCTGAAGGAAAAGGGCCATCCGCTGGTCAGCCAGACCATCGAGGAGATGGCGAGCGTGGAGGCCGAGGACGAACTGACGACCCTTGTCCGCTTTTCCGGCAAGCAGACCCGCAAGCTGCCGCTGATCGTCGCCGATCTGCCGATCTTCTCAAAGGCCTGGTGGGACGGCCGCGATTTCACCGCCTCGACCCTCGACGTGCCGCTCGGCTGCGGGCCCTACAAGGTCGGCGACTTCCAGGCCGGCCGCTATATCGAATATGAGCGGGTCAGGGACTGGTGGGGCAACGACGCGCCGTCGGCCGTCGGCCACAACAATTTCGACCGCATCCGCGTCGACTTCTATCGCGACCGCACGGTCGCCTTCGAGGCCTTCAAGAAGGGCAACACGCGCATCTTCGAGACCTTCATCGCCAAGACCTGGGCGACCGGCTTCGATTTTCCGGCCTTCCACGCCAAGAAGGTGATCAAGAAGGAGTTCCCGGACCTGACGCCGGCGGGCGCCCAGGGCTGGTTCTTCAACACCCGGCGCGAAAAATTCGCCGATCCGCGCACCCGCGAGGCGATCGGCCTTGCCTTCGATTTCGAATGGACCAACGCCAACCTCTTTTACGGCAGCTATGTGCGCACCGAGTCCTTCTTCGAGAATTCGCCGATGAAGGCGGAGGGCCCGCCGTCCGCCGAAGAACTGGAACTCCTGGAGCCGTTCCGCGACAGCCTGCCGGAAGAGGTCTTCGGCGAGCCCTGGATGCCGCCGGTCACCGACGGCTCCGGCCGCGACCGCTCGCTGCTGCGCCGGGCGGTTCAGCTCCTCACTGACGCCGGCTGGACCCGCCGCGACGGCGCGCTCGTCGACAAGGACGGCAATGCGCTCACCATCGAGTTCATGACCAACGCGCCGACCTTCGAGCGCGTACTGCAGCCCTATGTGGACAATCTCCGCCTCATCGGCGTTCCGGCCTCTATCCGCCTCGTCGATGCGGCCCAGTACCAGGCCCGCCTCGACGGCTTCGATTTCGACGCGGTCGGCCGGCGCTTCACCCTTGAGGCGACGCCGGGCGAGGGCATCCGCCAGATGTTTTCCTCGCGCTCGGCGATGGTCGACGGCTCCAACAACCTTGCCGGCATCCGCCAGCCGGCCGTTGATGCGCTGGTCGAAAAGCTGATCCATGCGAAGAGCCGCGAGGCGATGACGACCGCAGCCCGCGCCCTCGACCGGGTCTTGCGCGCCGGCCGCTACTGGGTGCCGAACTGGTACAAGCCCGTCCACACCGTCGCCCTGTGGGACGAATATGGCTGGCCGGAAACCAAACCCCGTTACGAGTTTCCCGTCGAGACCACCTGGTGGTACGACGAGGAAAAGGCCGCAAGGCTTGATTCGCAATAAAGATCACCGCACCGGAAACGGACGAACGGCAACGTAATGGGCGCCTATATCCTCCGCCGACTGCTGCTGATGATCCCGACCATCCTCGGGATCATGCTGGTCAGCTTCCTCGTCATCCAGTTCGCCCCCGGCGGTCCGGTCGAAAAGGTCATCGCCCAGCTCACCGGCACCGACGTTTCCGCCACCGCGCGTTTCGGTGGCGGGGCGGGCGGCGATTTCGGCGGCGCCCAGCCGGGCTCCCAGGCCGGCGGCGAGGCGGTGACGTCGAAATATCGCGGCGCCCAGGGGCTCGATCCGGAATTCATCAAGGAGCTGGAAAAGCAGTTCGGCTTCGACAAGCCGGCCTATGAGCGCTTCGGCCTGATGATCTGGAACTACGCCCGCTTCGATTTCGGCGACAGCTATTTCCGGGACGTTTCCGTCATCGACCTGATCCTGGAAAAGATGCCGGTCTCCATCTCCCTCGGGCTGTGGATGACGCTCTTGTCCTATTCCATCTCGATCCCGCTCGGCATCGCCAAGGCGGTGCGGGACGGCACCCGGTTCGACATCTGGACGAGCGCCGTCGTCATCGTCGGCTACGCCATCCCCGGCTTCCTCTTTGCCGTCTTGCTGATCGTGCTCTTTGCCGGCGGCTCCTTCTTCGACTGGTTCCCCTTAAGGGGCCTCACCTCGGAGAACTGGGAGGAATTGAGCTGGCCGGCGCGCATCCTCGACTATTTCTGGCACCTCGTCCTGCCGCTGACGGCCCTGGCGCTGTCGGCCTTTGCAACGACGACGCTCCTGACCAAGAACTCGTTCCTCGACGAGATCCGCAAGCAATACGTCATGACGGCGCGGGCCAAGGGCCTGACCGAGCGCCAGGTGCTCTACGGCCACGTCTTCAGGAACGCCATGCTGATCGTCATCGCCGGCTTTCCCGGCGCCTTCATCAGTGCCTTCTTCGCCGGTTCGCTGCTGATCGAGCAGATCTTCTCGTTGGACGGCCTGGGGCTGCTCGGCTTTGAATCGGTGATCAACCGCGACTACCCGATCGTCTTTGCCACCCTCTACATCTTCTCGCTGATGGGGCTTCTGGTGAACCTTCTCACCGACCTGATCTACACGGTCATCGATCCCAGGATCGATTTCGAAAGCCGGGAGGTCTGAGGGCGATGGACGCAACGACCCCGGAACAGACCGCACCGGCCGTGGAGGCGCAAAAGGGCCGCTTTCAGCTCTCGCCGCTGAACGCCCGGCGCTGGTCCAACTTCAAGGCCCACAAGCGGGGCTACTGGTCGCTCTGGATTTTCCTCGTCCTCTTCGTCCTGACGCTGCTCGCCGAATTCATCGCCAACGACCGCCCGCTCCTCGTCTATTTCAAGGGCGAGGTGCTGGCGCCGGTGTTGTTCGATTACCCGGAGGACATGTTCGGCGGCTTTTACGCGATTGCGGACTACCGCGATCCCTACATCCAGAACAACATCAAGGCCGAAGGCTGGATACTCTGGCCGCCGATCCGCTACTCCTACCGCACGGTGAACAACGAGATTCCGGTGCCGGCACCCTCGCCGCCGGCGATCTTCCTCGACCGCAAGGAGCTCTGCCAGAAATATCCGAAGGGCGTGGAAGACCCCAACTGCACCTTCGGCAACTTCAACTGGGCCGGCACGGACGACCAGGGCCGCGACGTGGTCGCGCGGCTGATCTACGGCTTTAGGATATCGGTCCTCTTCGGCCTGGTGCTGACCATCTGCTCCTCGGTGATCGGCGTTGCCGCCGGCGCGGTCCAGGGCTATTTCGGCGGCTGGACGGACCTTTTGTTCCAGCGCTTCATCGAGATATGGACCTCGATTCCGTCCCTCTACCTGCTGCTGATCATTTCCAGCGTGCTGGTGCCGAGCTTCTGGGTGCTGCTCGGGATCCTCCTGCTGTTCTCCTGGGTGGCGCTGGTCGGCGTGGTGCGCGCGGAGTTCCTGCGCGGCCGCAATTTCGAATACATCAACGCCGCCCGCGCCCTCGGCGTCTCCAACGCCACCATCATGTGGCGCCACCTGCTGCCGAACGCCATGGTCGCGACCCTGACCTTCATGCCGTTCATCCTCAACGGCTCGATCACCACGCTGACCTCGCTCGACTTCCTCGGCTTCGGCCTGCCCCCCGGCTCGCCCTCGCTCGGCGAACTCCTCGCCCAGGGCAAGCGCAACATCGAGGCCCCCTGGCTCGGGCTGATGGGCTTTTTCGTGATATCCTTGATGCTGTCGCTCCTCATCTTCGTCGGCGAAGCCGTCCGCGACGCCTTCGATCCGCGCAAGACGTTCATTTGAGGGGCGGGAGGAAGTCTCATGAACAGGATCGTCCACAAGGACCACTATCCCGTCGACAAGCTGCCCGACGACCTGAAGCCGGACCTGCCGGCCGGAAGCCATGTCAGGATCACCGTCGAGGCGGAAGAGCCAAAGCCGAAACCGACCATGACTCTCGAGGAACTATTCACCGCTGTTCCGCCGGAGGAGCGTCTGTCGCGCGAAGAGATTGACGAGCATATCCGCAGGGAACGGGATGCCTGGGATGACTGAGGGCGTGGAGCCTCCGATCTACCTCGACACCAACGTCTTCATCTATGCTCTGGAAGGTGCCGGAGACGCTGCTGTTCCGGCCCAACGTCTCATTGAATATCTGAGGGAAAACGAAGGCCGCGGAGTGACAAGTGAACTGACCTTAGCCGAAGCCGCATTTTCCAAAAGATTGACGCCGCGCGAAATCGAGCGGCAGCGACAGGAGGGCAAGCCGCCTCGACGATTCGCCGGAAAGCGCTCCTACTATGAGCTTCTGCTCTCCAGCGGTGTGGTCACCCTTGAACCTGTTTCGCGGGCGGTCCTTGAAGAGACGATCGAACTGCGTCAGGCGCAAAGCGCGAAGGTGAAACTTCCCGATGCCATCCACCTTGCGACTGCGGTGCTCAGCCGATGCCGCTATTTCGTTACCGGCGACAAGCAAATCCGCGTCCCGGGCCAGATGACGAAGCTCGATGTCTTCGGTGAATTGAGCGAGATGATCGAGAGAGATTTCCATTGAGTTCCGACCCCCTCCTTTCCATCCAGGACCTGTCGGTCAACTTCTCCCAGTCCGGGCGGGTGACGGAGGCCGTCAGGCACGTCTCCTTCGACATCGCCAAGGGCGAGACCGTGGCGCTGGTCGGCGAATCCGGCTCCGGCAAGTCGGTGACGGCGCTCTCCATCCTGAAGCTGTTGCCCTATCCCTCCGCGTCGCATCCGAATGGAAAGATCCTCTTCCGCGGCGAGGACATCCTCGACAATGACGAGCGGGACCTGAGACGCGTGCGCGGCGACGACATCGCGATGATCTTCCAGGAGCCGATGACCTCGCTCAATCCGCTGCACACGGTGGAGCGCCAGGTCGGCGAGATCCTGAAAATCCACCGCGGTATGAGCGACCGCGCCGCCCGCGAGCGGGTGCTGCAGCTCCTCCACCAGGTCCGCATCAAGGACCCGGAATCCCGCCTTGGCGCCTATCCGCACCAGCTCTCCGGCGGCCAGCGCCAGCGCGTCATGATCGCCATGGCGCTCGCCAACGAGCCGGACCTCCTGATCGCCGACGAGCCGACGACGGCGCTGGACGTTACCGTGCAGGCCGAAATCCTCGCTCTCCTGAAGGAGTTGCAGGAAAAGCGCGGCATGGCGATGCTGTTCATCACCCACGATCTCGGCATCGTCCGCAAGGTCTCGGACCGGGTCTGCGTCATGACCGGCGGCGAGATCGTGGAGGAAAACCCGGTCGAGGAGATCTTCGAGCGCCCGCAGCACCCCTATACCAGGCACCTGCTCGCCGCCGAACCGAAGGGCCGCCCGCCGGCCCGCGACGATCACGCGCCCATCGTCGTCGAAGCGGACGACGTCAAGGTCTGGTTCCCGATCCGGCGTGGCCTGATGCGCAAGACCGTCGGCCACATCAAGGCCGTCGACGGCATCGACGTCACCGTCCGCGAGGGCCAGACGCTCGGCGTCGTCGGCGAATCCGGCTCCGGCAAGACGACGCTGGGCCTGGCGCTGCTGCGCCTCATCTCCTCCGAAGGCCGCGTCGTCTTCCTCGGCCGCGACATCCAGGGCTGGAACTGGAAGAAGATGCGGCCCCTGCGGCGCGACATGCAGATCGTCTTCCAGGACCCCTACGGCTCGCTCAGCCCGCGGCTACCGGTCGGCGACATCGTCGCCGAGGGCCTTGCCATCCACGCCCCGCACCTCTCCGCCGCCGAACGCGACGCCAAGGTCGCGAGCGTCCTCAAGGAGGTCGGCCTCGACCCGTCGACCCGCCACCGCTATCCGCACGAATTCTCCGGCGGCCAGCGCCAGCGCATCTCGATCGCAAGGGCGATGGTGCTGGAGCCCAAATTCGTCATGCTCGACGAGCCGACCTCGGCGCTCGACATGAGCGTCCAGGCCCAGGTCGTCGACCTGCTGCGCACGCTCCAGGAGCGCCACAGCCTCGCCTATCTGTTCATCTCCCACGACCTGAAGGTGGTCCGCGCGCTCGCCAATGACGTTATCGTCATGCGCGCCGGCGAGGTGGTGGAGTCGGGTCCGGCCGAGGAGATTTTCGACCGGCCGCAAACCGACTATACCAAGACGCTGATGGCCGCCGCCTTCCACCTGGAAACGGCCGACGGCCGCGTACATGTGGAGTAGGCGTCGAAAATGACCTTTTCCAAGGAAGAGCTGGAGCGCTACGCGCGCCATATCGTGCTGGCCGATGTCGGCGGGCCGGGCCAGCAGAAGCTCGCCGCGAGCAAGGTGCTGGTGGTCGGCGCCGGCGGGTTGGGGGCCCCGGTTCTGGTCTATCTGGCGGCGGCCGGCATCGGAACGCTCGGCACGGTCGACGACGACGTGGTCTCGCTCTCCAATCTGCAGCGCCAGGTGATCCACGACACCGACGCCGTCGGCATTAAGAAGGTGGAAAGCGCCGCAAGGTCGATCGCCCGCATCAATCCGAACGTCGCGGTCGAGACCCATCCGCTGCGCCTTGAGGACGCCAACGCCGACGACATCATCGGTGCCTACGACATCGTCGTCGACGGCACCGACAATTTCGCCACCCGCTACCGCCTGGCCGACCGCTGCGAAGCGCTGGAAAAGCCGCTGGTGACGGCGGCCGTCGGCACCTTCGACGGCTCCATCACCACGCTCGTGCCGTTCATGGACGGCCCGGACGGCGGCAAGAACCCGCGCTACCGGGATCTCTTCCCGTCACCGCCGCCGGACGGGCTGCTGCCGACTTGCGCTGAGGCCGGCGTCCTCGGCGCGCTCACCGGCGTCATCGGATCGCTGCAGGCGCTGGAAGTCATCAAGCTGATCGCCGGCGTCGGCGAGCCGCTCATCGGCAAGCTCCTCCTGTTCGACGCCCGCTCCATGCGGTTCGAGACCATCGGCTATGCCCGCGCGCCCGAAAAGGCCGGCGCCTCCTCCCGATAGGCCCGCGGGGCGCGGACGGCAGAGCCCCGGGCATTTTCCGGCGCCATGGCACCCGTCCGCGCGTATAAACATTATCCTTACGTACACGGAATTTCTTTTGCCGCTTTTAAGAACTCGTTAACCGAACGCCCGCCAACATGCTCCATCGGCCTCGCCAACGGTCCGCGATATCCCGCCTCCTCCCAGGCCGGGATGGGTCGCCGACCAAGGGTTGAAAGCGAGGCGACATGCGAACCGAGGAGACCGCCATGCTCTCGATACTGGCGAACCGGTTCGGCATCTGCGCGCTCGCTGCCGCGTTTGTATCCCTGTCTTCGGCGGCCATCGCTCAAGGTGTCGTTCCCTGCGGCGACCGGGAAACGGTCGTCGGAATGCTGGCCAAACGCTACCAGGAGACGCCGCGCGCCATGGGCCTTGCCTCGCGCTCCGGCGTCATGGAGATCTACGTCTCCAAGACAGGATCCTGGACGGTGCTGATGACCAATACGTCGGGCCGTACCTGCATGATCGCCGTCGGCGAGAATTGGGAAGACCTGAAGCGCATAAGCCTCGATCCGGCTGCCTGAGGGCGGCCGGACGCCCGGCGGCGCCGGTCCCGGAAAAGTGGTAACCTTGATGCCGTTCGGGGCGCGGCGAATAGCGGCTATGCGGGCGTGCGCCTTGCATGGCGCCGGCAAAGGGTCTATCGGTGCAGCCAGCGTCGCGGCCTCTCCCGGCCGCGCCGTGCCCGCCATGTTGCCGATACCCGGAGCCCGTTACGGTGAGTGAAGGCCTGCCGCTTATGCCGACCGTGGCCGAGCGCTACGATGCGCTCGTGCGGGCCGGCGAAATCGAGCGCGACGCGGCCCAGGCCGCCCTGGTCGCCCGGTTCGACAAGCTCTGCGAAGACCTCGCCGAGAGCCGCCTTGCCACCAAGAAGAGCGCGCTCGGCTGGCTGTTCGGCCGCACCGCGCCGAAGGCGTCCACGGTGCACGGGGTTTACGTATGGGGAAAGGTCGGGCGCGGCAAGACCATGCTCATGGACCTTCTGTTCGACCTCGCCCCGGTCAAGCGCAAGCGGCGCAGCCATTTCCACGAGTTCATGGCCGACATCCACGAGCGCGTCCATGCCTTCCGCCAGAAGGTCAAGGATGGCGCGGTCAAGGATGCCGATCCGATCCCGCCGATCGCCGATGCCATTGCCGAAGACACGCGGCTGCTGTGCTTCGACGAATTCTCCGTCACCGACATCGCCGATGCGATGATCCTGCGCCGGCTTTTCACCGACCTGTTCGAGCGCGGCGTTGTCGTGGTCGCCACCTCCAACGTCGATCCTGACGACCTCTACAGGGACGGCCTCAACCGCCAGTTCTTCGAGCCCTTCATCCCGCTCCTCAAGGAGCATGTGGACGTCGTCCGGCTCGATTCGCGCACCGACTACCGGCTGGAGATGATGTCCGGCGAGCCGATCTACTTCACGCCGCTCGGCGAGGAAGCGGATGCGGCCATGGACCATATGTGGCAGCGCCTGTCCGGCGGTGGCCACGAGCGGGCCGAGCGGCTGGAAAACAAGGGCCGCTGGATCGAAATCCCCCGGGTCTCCCACGGCATCGCCCGCATCCCCTTCGCCGACCTCTGCGAAAAGCCGCTCGGCGCGGCCGACTATCTGCGGCTCGCCCACGCCTACCACACGGTTTTTCTTGAGAACGTGCCGGTGCTGCCGGCGGCCAAGCGCAACGAGGCCAAGCGTTTCATCATGCTGGTCGACGCGCTCTATGACGCCCGCGTCAAGCTGGTGGTCTCGGCCGCCGCCGAGCCGACGGAGCTCTACAGGGCGGCGACGGGCACGGAAGCCTTCGAGTTCGACCGCACCGTCTCGCGCCTCATAGAGATGCGCTCGGCCGACTACATCGCCCTGCCGCACAGCGCCGTCGAAGAGGCGGTCGACGCCGCTTCCTGATACGGCAGGCCGCCGGCGCGGGCCTGCGGCGCCCCGCCGCGGCAATGGTCGTAAACTTAAGAAAAACCGAATATTCATCGAATGGGCACGGAACCGCCGCCGGCCCATGATTCTTTCGTTATTTTGCCGCGTCTTCACTTGAACCGACTGCCCATTCGGAGTAGGGACACCTGAAGAGTGAAAGTTTACGCTATATCTACTTTACGTAAAGGGAAGCAAACGACAATGGCGCGCAACAAGATTGCTCTTATCGGCTCGGGTATGATCGGCGGAACGCTGGCTCACCTGGCCGGGTTGAAGGACCTGGGCGACGTCGTCCTGTTCGACATCGCCGAGGGAATGCCCCAGGGCAAGGCCCTCGACCTCGCCGAATCCTCGCCCGTCGAAGGCTTCGACGCAGCGCTCTCCGGCACCCAGGACTATTCCGGGATCGCCGGCGCCGACGTCGTCATCGTCACCGCCGGCGTGCCGCGCAAGCCCGGCATGAGCCGCGACGACCTCCTTGGAATTAACCTGAAGGTCATGGCCTCGGTCGGCGCCGGCATCAAGGAGCACGCCCCCGACGCCTTCGTCGTCTGCATCACCAACCCGCTCGATGCCATGGTCTGGGCGCTGCAGAAGTTCTCGGGCCTGCCCAAGAACATGGTCGTCGGCATGGCCGGCGTGCTGGACTCCGCCCGCTTCCGCTATTTCCTCGCCGAGGAGTTCGGCGTTTCCGTGGAAGACGTCACCGCCTTCGTCCTCGGCGGCCACGGCGACACCATGGTGCCGCTGCCGCGCTACTCCACCGTCGCCGGCATTCCGCTGCCGGACCTCATCAAGATGGGCTGGACCACCGAGGAGAAGCTGGAAGAGATCGTCCAGCGCACCCGCGACGGCGGCGCCGAGATCGTCGGCCTGTTGAAGACCGGCTCGGCCTTCTACGCCCCGGCCGCCTCCGGCATCGCCATGGCCGAAGCTTACCTTAAGGACAAGAAGCGCGTCCTGCCCTGCGCCGCCTATTGCAGCGGCCAGTACGGCGTCGACGGCGTCTATGTCGGCGTGCCGATCGTCATCGGTGCCGGCGGCGTCGAAAAGATCGTCGAGATCGAGCTTCAGGGCGCCGAGCAGGAAGGCTTCGACAAGTCGGTCAATGCGGTGAAGGGCCTGATCGAGGCCTGCCAGCAGATCGAGCCGTCGCTCGCCTGACGGGTTTTCGCAGACAACCAGAACACACTTCCGCAAGAGGGAGCGAACGGATGAATATCCACGAATACCAGGCCAAGGCCCTGTTGAAGGGTTTTGGGGCGCCGGTGGCAAGCGGCGTGCCGATCTTCACGCCCGGTGAGGCGGAGGCCGCCGCCAACACGCTCGGCGGCCCGCTCTGGGTGGTCAAGAGCCAGATCCATGCCGGCGGCCGCGGCAAGGGCAAGTTCAAGGAAGCCTCGGCCGGCGACAAGGGCGGCGTACGGCTCGCCAAGTCGGTCGAGGAGGTCAGGGAATTCGCCGGCCAGATGCTCGGCGCGACCCTCGTCACCAAGCAGACCGGCCCGGCCGGCAAGGTCGTCAACCGCCTCTATATCGAGGACGGCGCCGACATCGCCACCGAGCTCTACCTCTCGCTCCTCGTCGACCGCACCGTCGGCCGCGTCGCCTTCGTCGCCTCGACGGAAGGCGGCATGGACATCGAGACCGTCGCCGAGGAGACCCCGGACAAGATCCACACCATCCCGATCGACCCGGAAGCTGGCGTCACCGACGCCGATGCCGAAAAGGTCGCCGACGCGCTCGGCCTTGAGGGCGTCGCCAAGACCGAGGGCAAGGAGCTTGCCGGCATCCTCTACAAGGCCTTCACCGAGAAGGACATGAGCCTCTTGGAGATCAATCCGTTGATCGTCATGAAGGATGGCCATATCCGGGTGCTCGATGCCAAGGTCTCCTTCGACGGCAACGCGCTGTTCCGCCATGACGACGTCATGGAGCTGCGCGACCTCACCGAAGAGGACGACAAGGAGATCGAAGCCTCCAAGCACGATCTCGCCTATGTGGCGCTCGACGGCAATATCGGCTGCATGGTCAACGGCGCCGGCCTGGCCATGGCGACCATGGACATCATCAAGCTCTACGGCGCCGAGCCGGCGAACTTCCTCGATGTCGGCGGCGGCGCCTCGGCCGAAAAGGTCACCGCGGCGTTCAAGATCATCACCGCCGATCCCAACGTGAAGGGCATCCTGGTCAACATCTTCGGCGGCATCATGCGCTGCGACGTGATCGCCGAGGGCGTCATCAAGGCGGTCAAGGAAGTCGGCCTCAAGGTGCCGCTGGTCGTTCGCCTGGAAGGCACCAACGTGGAAAAGGGCAAGGAGATCCTCAACGGCTCCGGCCTCGACGTCATCGCCGCCGACGACCTCGACGACGCGGCAAAGAAAATCGTCAAAGCCGTGGAGGGGACTGCGTAATGTCCATTCTCGTCGACAAGAACACCAAGGTCCTGGTCCAGGGCCTGACCGGCAAGACCGGCACCTTCCACACCGAGCAGGCGCTCGCCTATTACGGCACCCAGATGGTCGGCGGCATCCACCCCAAGAAGGGTGGCCAGACCTGGGGCGACGTTGAGGGCGGCGCCGAGCTGCCGATCTTCGCCTCCGTTGCCGAGGGCAAGGAAAAGACCGGCGCCAACGCCACGGTCGTCTATGTGCCGCCGGCGGGCGCCGGTGCCGCGATCATCGAGGCCATCGAGGCCGAGATCCCGCTCATCGTCTGCATCACCGAGGGCATCCCGGTGATGGACATGGTCAAGGTCAAGGCCCGGCTCGACCGCTCCAGCTCCCGGCTCCTCGGCCCGAACTGCCCGGGCGTGCTGACGCCGGAAGAGTGCAAGATCGGCATCATGCCGGGCTCGATCTTCAAGAAGGGCAATGTCGGCATCGTCTCGCGCTCCGGCACGCTGACCTATGAGGCCGTGTTCCAGACCACCAATGAGGGCCTCGGCCAGACCACGGCCGTCGGCATCGGCGGCGACCCGGTCAAGGGCACCGAGTTCATCGACATGCTGGAGATGTTCCTCGCCGACGACGAGACCCAGTCCATCGTCATGATCGGCGAGATCGGCGGCTCGGCCGAAGAGGACGCCGCCCAGTTCATCGCCGACGAGGCCAAGAAGGGCCGCAGTAAGCCGATGGTCGGCTTCATCGCCGGCCGCACGGCGCCTCCGGGCCGCACCATGGGCCATGCCGGCGCCGTCATCTCCGGCGGCAAGGGCGGCGCAGAAGACAAGATCGCGGCGATGGAAGCGGCCGGCATCCGCATCTCCCCGTCGCCGGCACAGCTCGGCACGACGCTGGTCGACCTGCTGAAAGGCTAAAAAAAACAACGAGCCGGGCTTTTTCAAAAGAAAAGCCCGGCCATATACCAAATGTCTAGGATTGTTCCAGGAAACTGCCGGACCGCCCGATGGTCCGGAGGACACGTCCGGGGCAGGAGGCAACTCAAGGAGGGAGACGCGGCATGGGGCCGCGTCGACGAGCATACGGAGCGGGCATCCCCGCATCAGCCATGGCACGCCAGGACGCGAACAAGGCCTTCGCACAGACGTCGTTTCTCTATGGCGGCAACGCCGCCTATCTGGAAGATCTTTACGCCCGCTATCAGGAAGAGCCCGCAACGCTCGACGATGCCTGGCAGGATTTCTTCGAAGACCTCAAGGACGAGCGCCAGAACGTCCTGAAGGAGGCCAAGGGCGCCTCCTGGAAACGGGGCGACTGGCCGGTGCCGCTGAACGGCGAGCTGGTCTCGGCCCTCGACGGCGACTGGGCCCCGGCCCAGCAGCGCATCGAGACCAAGGTCAAGGAAGCGGCGCACAAGCGCGGCGTGGAACTGACCGACGCCGACGTCTACCAGACGACGCGCGATTCCATCCGCGCCCTGATGATGATCCGCGCCTACCGCATCCGCGGCCATCTCCATGCCGACCTCGATCCCCTCGGCCTCCAGGTCCGTCCCGACCACGAGGAGCTCGACCCGCGCTCCTACGGGCTGATGGAGGAGGACTGGGACCGCAAGATCTTCCTCGACTACGTGCTCGGCCTGGAATTCGCCACCGTCCGCGAGATGATGGCGATCCTGAAGCGCACCTACTGCTCGACCTTCGCCGTTGAGTTCATGCACATCTCCGTGCCGGAGCAGAAGGGCTGGATCCAGGAGCGCATCGAGGGTCCGGACAAGGGCGTCGCCTTCACCGACATGGGCAAGGTGGCGATCCTCAACAAGCTGATCGAGGCCGAAGGCTTCGAGCGCTTCATCGACGTCAAATACACCGGCACCAAGCGCTTCGGCCTCGACGGCGGCGAATCCGTCGTCCCGGCGCTGGAACAGATCATCAAGCGCGGCGGCCACCTGGGCGTCCGCGAGATCGTCCTCGGCATGGCCCATCGCGGCCGTCTCAACGTGCTCGCCCAGGTCATGGGCAAGCCGCACCGGGCGATCTTCCACGAGTTCAAGGGCGGCTCGATCCACCCCGACGACGTCGAGGGGTCCGGTGACGTCAAGTACCACCTCGGCGCCTCCTCGGACCGCGAGTTCGACGGTAACCGGGTGCACCTGTCGCTGACCGCCAACCCCTCGCACCTTGAGATCGTCGACCCGGTGGTGCTCGGCAAGGTCCGCGCCAAGCAGGACCAGTACGCCGACCAGCCGCGCGGCGAGACCGTGCCGCTGGAACAGCGCGCCCGCGTCATGCCGCTCCTCATCCACGGCGATGCGGCCTTCGCCGGCCAGGGCGTCGTGCCGGAATCCCTCGGCCTGTCGGCCCTGAAGGGCCACCGCACCGCCGGCTCGATCCACGTCATCATCAACAACCAGATCGGCTTCACCACCAATCCGCGCTTCTCGCGCTCCTCGCCGTACCCCTCGGACGTCGCCAAGATGGTCGAGGCGCCGATCTTCCACGTCAATGGCGACGACCCGGAAGCGGTGGTCTACGCCGCCAAGGTGGCGACGGAATTCCGCCAGCTCTTCAAGAAGCCGGTCGTCATCGACATGTTCTGCTACCGGCGCCACGGCCACAATGAGGGCGACGAGCCGTCCTTCACCCAGCCGCTGATGTACCGCAAGATCCGCGAGCATCCGCGCACCACGGACATCTATTCCGAAAAGCTCGTGTCCGAGGGCCTCGTCACCACCGACGAGGTCGAGGGCATGCGGGCCCGCTGGCGCGAGCATCTCGATGCGGAGTTCGAGGCCGGCAGCTCCTACCGCCCGAACAAGGCCGACTGGCTCGACGGCCGCTGGACCGGCATCAAGCAGGCCCAGGCGATCGACGATCCGCGCCGCGGCAAGACCGGCGTCGTCAAGGACGAGCTGCGCGAGATCGGCGAGAAGATCACCGAGATCCCGGAGGGCTTCAAGGCCCACCGCACTATCCAGCGGTTCCTAAACAACCGCCGCAAGGCGCTGGAATCCGGCGAGAACATCGACTGGGCGACCGCCGAGGCACTGGCCTTTGCCTCCCTCGTCAAGGAGGGCCACCCGGTGCGCCTGTCCGGCCAGGACGTGGAGCGCGGCACCTTTTCCCAGCGCCATTCGGTGATCTACGACCAGGAGACCGAGGAGCGCTACAGCCCGCTGTCGGCCTTCGACGAGGGAGGCGCCCGCTACGAGGTCATCAACTCGATGCTCTCCGAGGAAGCGGTGCTCGGCTTCGAATACGGCTATTCGCTGGCCGAGCCGAACGCGCTGACCCTCTGGGAGGCCCAGTTCGGCGACTTCGCCAACGGCGCCCAGGTCGTCATCGACCAGTTCCTGTCGTCGGGCGAGCGCAAATGGCTGCGCATGTCGGGCCTCGCCCTGCTGTTGCCGCACGGCTATGAGGGCCAGGGCCCGGAACACTCCTCGGCCCGCCTGGAGCGCTACCTGCAGCTCTGCGCCGAAGACAACATGCAGGTTGCCGCCTGTACGACGCCGGCCAACTACTTCCACATCCTGCGCCGCCAGCTCAACCGCGACTTCCGCAAGCCGCTGGTGCTGATGACGCCGAAGTCGCTGCTGCGCCACAAGCGCTGCGTCTCGCGGCTCGACGAGATGGCCGACGATTCCACCTTCCACCGCCTCCTGTGGGACGATGCCGAGCTGCACCCCGGGGAATCGGTCAAGCTCGCCGCCGACGACAAGATGCGCCGCGTCGTGCTGTCCTCCGGCAAGGTCTATTACGACCTCTTTGAGGAGCGCGAGCGGCGCGGCATCGACGACGTCTACCTGTTGCGCGTCGAGCAGCTCTATCCGTTCCCGACCAAGGCGCTGCTGCAGGAGCTTTCCCGCTTCCCGCAGGCGGAGGTGATCTGGTGCCAGGAAGAGCCCAAGAACATGGGCTCCTGGTACTTTATCCAGCCCTATGTGGAATGGGTTTTGAGCCAGATCGATGCCAAGCACCCGCGGCCGCGCTATGTCGGGCGCGCAGCGTCGGCGGCAACCGCCACCGGCCTGATGTCCAAGCACCTCGCCCAGCTCCAGGCATTCCTTGACGAGGCTTTTGCGGAATAGCGCGGCAGCCGCTGAATTCTGCCGACGCCATCCTTACCGAAGAAAAGAGACGAGACGAAAATGGCCACCGAAATCCGCGTACCGACCCTTGGCGAATCGGTCACCGAAGCGACGATTGCCCAGTGGTTCAAGAAACCCGGCGACGCGATTTCCGCCGACGAGCCGCTGGTCGAGCTTGAGACCGACAAAGTGACGATCGAGGTGCCGGCGCCCACGGCCGGCGTCCTCGGCGAGATCCTCGTCACCGACGGCGAGACCGTCGAGGTCGGCGCGCTCCTCGGCACCATCGGCGAAGGCGACGGCACTGCTGCCAAGGCCAAGCCGGCCGACAAGAAGGCCGAAGCGCAGAAAAGCTCCGAGCCCGCCAAGGCCGCCGAGCCCGCGAAAAAGGACGACGGCAAGGACGATGGGGCCATGCCGCCGTCGCCGGCCGCCAAGAAGCTGATGGAGGAAAAGGGCCTGTCCGCCTCCGACGTGGAAGGCTCCGGCAAGCGCGGCCAGATCCTGAAGGAAGACGTGCTGGCCGCCGCCGACAAGCCGGCCAAATCCGCGCCGGCTTCCACGCCGCAGACCAGCGCGCCGGCTCCGGAGCCGGTTTCCCTTCGCGTCACCCCGCCTGAGGACGATGAGGCCCGCGAGGAGCGGGTGCGGATGACCAAGCTGCGCCAGACCATCGCAAGGCGCCTCAAGGACGCCCAGAACACGGCGGCGATGCTGACCACCTTCAACGAGGTCGACATGGCCCCGGTGATGGCGCTCCGCAAGGAATACAAGGACCTCTTTGAGAAGAAGCACGGCGTCAAGCTCGGCTTCATGGGCTTCTTCGTGAAGGCCGTCTGCCACGCCCTGAAGGAGATCCCGGCAGTCAACGGCGAGATCGACGGCACCGACCTCGTCTACAAGAACTACTACCACGTCGGCGTTGCCGTCGGCACGGACAAGGGCCTGGTGGTCCCGGTGGTGCGCGATGCTGATCGGCTGTCGATCGCCGGCATCGAGCAGTCCATCGGCGACTTCGGCCGCCGCGCCAGGGACGGCAAGCTCGGCATCGAGGACATGCAGGGCGGCACCTTCACCATCTCCAATGGCGGCGTCTACGGCTCGCTGATGTCGACGCCGATCCTCAACGCGCCCCAGTCCGGCATCCTCGGCATGCACAAGATCCAGGAGCGGCCGATGGTCGTCGGCGGCCAGGTCGTGGTGCGGCCGATGATGTATCTGGCGCTCTCCTACGACCACCGCATCGTCGACGGCAAGGAAGCCGTCACCTTCCTGGTGCGGGTCAAGGAATCCATCGAGGATCCGCAGCGCCTGATCCTCGACCTCTAGACCCTGCCGGCGCGGCGCGATGGTCGCCGCCGCGCCGCGCCGGTCGCCTGTCGCCGGCGCCACACCTCCGTTGCGCCGGAAAAGTCTGTTAGCATTGATCTGACCATGCGGGCCGGACGGCCCGCCAAGCCGAAGGATTGCTTGGGATGACCTACGATCTCGTCGTCATCGGAACCGGCCCGGGGGGCTATGTCTGCGCGATCCGCGCCGCGCAACTGGGCATGAAGGTGGCCGTCGTCGAAAAGCGCGCCACCCATGGCGGCACCTGCCTCAATGTCGGCTGCATTCCCTCAAAGGCGATGCTGCACACCTCCGAACTGTTCGAGGAGGCGGCGCATTCCTTTGCCGGCTTCGGCATCAAGGTCGCCAAGCCGAAGCTCGACCTGCCGGCGATGATGAAGCACAAGCAGGAGACCATCGACGGCAATGTCGGCGGCATCGAATTCCTGTTCAAGAAGAACAAGATCACGGCCTTCCACGGCACCGGCCGCATCCTTTCCGCCGGCAAGGTCGAGGTCGCCCATGAGGACGGCTCGACCGAGATCGTGGAGACCCGCAACATCGTCATCGCCACCGGTTCCGACGTCGCCCGCCTGCCGGGCATCGAGATCGACGAGGAACAGGTGGTGTCCTCGACCGGAGCGCTGGCGCTCGACAAGGTGCCCGGCAAGATGATCGTCGTCGGCGCCGGCGTCATCGGCCTGGAGCTCGGCTCGGTCTGGCGCCGCCTCGGCGCCGAGGTCACGGTCGTGGAATTCCTCGACCGCATCCTGCCGGGCATGGACGGCGACGTCGCCAAGAACTTCCAGCGCATGCTGAAGAAGCAGGGCATGAAGTTCATGCTCTCTTCCAAGCTCGACGGCATCGACAAGAAGGGCAAGAAGCTCGTCGCCACCATCGAGCCGGCGGCCGGCGAGGCCGCGGCCGAGACCATCGAAGCCGACGTCATCCTCGTTGCCATCGGCCGGCGGCCCTACACCGAAGGCCTCGGCCTCGACGATGTCGGTGTTGCCCTCGACGACAAGGGCCGGGTCAAGACCGACGGCCACTTCAAGACCTCGGTCGACGGCATCTATGCCATCGGCGACGTGATCGCCGGTCCGATGCTCGCCCACAAGGCCGAGGACGAGGGCATCGCGCTCGCCGAACAGCTTTCCGGCCAGGCCGGCCACGTGAACTACGAGGTGATTCCGGCCGTCGTCTACACCATGCCGGAGGTCGCCTCGGTCGGGAAAACCGAAGAGGAGCTGAAGGAGGCCGGCACCGCCTATTCCGTCGGCAAGTTCCCGTTCAGCGCCAATGGTCGCGCCAAGGCCATGGCCCAGACCGAAGGCTTCGTGAAGGTGCTCGCCGACCAGAAGACCGACCGCGTCCTCGGCGTCCACATCGTCGGCGCCGGCGCCGGCGAGATGATCCACGAGGCGGCCGTCCTGATGGAGTTCGGTGGTTCCGCCGAGGACCTCGGCCGCACCTGCCACGCCCACCCGACCATGTCCGAAGCAGTCAAGGAAGCGGCACTCGCCGTCGACAACCGTCCGATCCACATGTGACGCGGCCCGGCGCGACCGTTGCGCCTGACCAACGGGCATTGATGTCCCCTCGGCCAACAAAAGCGCATTGACGACCTTCGGACCCACCGGCTCGGGGGATTTGGAAATCAGGGCGTTCCCGCGCGCACCATCGGCCCGGTCAATGCGCGTCCCTACAAAAAAAGCCGGGCCGTCGTTCGACGGCCCGGCTCTTTTTTCGGGACAGACTTTGGTTCAGGAGAAAGCGGACGCGGCCTGTTATTCGGCCGTCGGCGTCACGTCGCTGGTCGCCAGCGAATCCGACTTGGCGCCCTTGGAGCTCGGAAGCGGCGTGATCTGGGCCGACTTCATCGACTTGCCCTCATAGGACGCCGTGGTGTCGGTCTTGGAGTAGGGGCACGCAAGGGCGATCGAGGCGCTGAGCGCGAAAGCCGAAGCGGCGAGAAGCGTGGTGGTGGTGCGGATCATGGCAGTGCCTCCTGTCATGTGCCGGCCTGGAAGATGAAGCGCGCGGTCGGGGGGCGCAGACGAATTGCCGGACTGCGTCAAAAAGTATCATGACGCATCTTTGGGCGACAAATCACAGATTGTTTAGCTGCCGGCCGGGCCTCGCCATCCGGGCATGGGCAGCGGTCCCGCCCGCGCGGATCGATCAGTCCCGTTCCAGCACCACCCTGTAGTGCTCGTCGGCCTTGCGCGTGTCGTGATAGGTGACCATCACGTCGACCTGCATGCGGTGGCCGTAGGCATGCAGCGTCACGTAGCGGGTGCCGAAGAATACCTCGAAGGCGGCGTAGAGCCGTGCCTGGTCGAGTCGCTGACCCGGCGCCCAGCCCCAGGTGCAGTCGCGGGGCGAGCACTCGCTCTTGGCCCGGACGCGCCAGTTGCCCTCAAAGCGGCCCCGGACGCATTCATATTCGACTTCGATGGAGGAGATCACGCCGACCCGCGGCCGCGGGTGGACCCAGGTACCGACTTCCGGCGGCATCTCGCAGTCCTTGGCTTCGGCGCTGGCCGGCATCGCCACCGGCAGGGCCAGCAGGGCGGCGGCGAACATCGCGCTCTTTGCAAATGGTGTCATCGGTCTGTCCCCGACGGAGCGTCCCGGCCTCCCCCACCTTGGGCCGGAAAAAGACCCGTCCTTTCGTTGTCAGGCCCGCGGATGTGCCTTCTGGTAGATGTCGAGGAGCCTGTCGCTTTCGACCGCGGTGTAGATCTGGGTGGTCGACAGGCTGGCGTGGCCGAGCAGTTCCTGGATTGCCCGGAGGTCTCCGCCGGCGCTGAGAAGATGCGTGGCGAAGGAGTGGCGAAGGGCATGCGGCGTCGCGGTCTCGGCAAGGCCGAGCGCGCCGCGCAGCCGCTGGACGGCGATCTGGATGATGCGCGGCGACAGCGGCCCGCCGCGCGCACCGACAAAGAGCGGCCCGTCCTCGGCAAGCGCATAGGGGCAGAGCTTCAGATAGGCCGCAACCGCCTCGCGCGTTGCGGCGAGCACCGGCACCAGGCGGGTCTTGCCGCCCTTGCCGGTCACCCGCAGCGACTCGACGGTATCGACCGGCGCCTCGGCGCGGGAAAGGCCGAGGGCTTCGGAGATGCGCAGGCCCGAGCCGTAGAGCAGCGACAGAACGGCCGCGTTGCGCACGGCGATCCAGGGCTCCTCGTCGAGCGCCTCGTCGGCATCGACCATGCGCCGCGCCGAGGCCGCCGCGATCGGCTTGGGCAACGTCTTGGGCTGTTTCGGCGTGCGGATCGCCTTCAGTGCCGCGGCGTTGGCAAGGCCCTTCCGCTCCAGGAAGGAAAAGAACGAGCGCACGCCGGCAAGCGCCCGGCCCATGGAGCGCGGACCCGCCCCGGCGCGCCGCCGGTCGGCGAGGAAGCCGCGGAAATCGGCCGGTTTCAGGTCGGCAATGTCGGCAATGCCCGGCGCGCCGCCGAGATGCAGCGTCAGGAAGGAGAGGAGCTGGCGGACGTCGCGCTCATAGGCCTCGACCGTCTTTGCCGCAAGCCGCCGCGTGCCGGCGAGGTGGGCGAGCCAGGCGGTCACCTCCGCAGCAAGGTCGGGTCTGGCGGTGATCAGCGGCGCTGCCATGTCTCCTTCCGCAGTTTTATACCAAGTATACAATCAAGACGGGCACGTTGGCGCGTCTACGCCTTTGCAGATCAAGAGGTTACACCAGCAACATTGACAATTCGTCACCAGTTTACTCCGTATTTAATTCCAAGGTGCAACAACGGCGCGGCCGATCATGCCGGAAAATGCTGGATTTATCTAACGCCGTCGGCAAGGAGGCTTTATCCCGCCGGGCCGCCCGCTATCCTCCGGTGTCGTCCCGGCCGGCTGAGTCGCCGTCGGGCATCCAACGTCGCCGACTGCCGGAGCCTGCGTGGCCAACCAGACCGCCTCCCTGCCGGGCCTTGAGCCGGCCCCCGAAGAGCCTGCCGCCACCGTTCCGGTGCTGGTGCCGGTCGCCGTGGAGACGGCCTACAGCTACCGGGTCCCGGCGGGAATGCACCTTGGGCCCGGAACCGTCGTCCAGATACCGCTCGGCAACCGGCAGGTCGTCGGCGCGGTCTGGGAGCCCGGCATCTGGGAGGGCGGCGGCGCAAAGCCGGTCGATCCGTCGAAGCTGCGCGAGATCCTCCACGTCTTCGACGTCCCGTCCATCGATGAGCGCATGCGCCGCTTCATCGACTGGGTCGCCCGCTGGACCATGGCGCCGCCCGGCATGGTGCTGCGCATGGTCCTCCGGGTGCCGGAGGCGCTGGAGCCCGAACCGCCGCTGAAAGGCGTCCGCCTTGCCGGGGCGCCGCCCGAGCGGATGACCAAGGCCCGCGCCCGCGTGCTCGACCTCTTTGAGGAAAACCCCTCCTGGTCGAAGACGGGCCTTGCGACCGCCGCCGGCGTCAGCCCCGGCGTCGTCGACGGCCTCATCGGCGCTGGCACGCTCCAGATCGTGCCGCTGCCGGCGGCCCCGCCGGCGCCCATGCCGGAGGCCGACTGGAACCGCCGCGACCTGAGCCCTGCCCAGGACAAGGCGGCAGAGGAGATCACGGCGACCGTCGCCGAGCGGCGTTTCTCCGTCACGCTGCTGGACGGCGTTACCGGCGCCGGCAAGACCGAGGTGTATTTCGAGGCCGTGGCCGAAGCCCTGCGCCGCGGCCGCCAGGCGCTGGTGCTGTTGCCGGAGATCGCGCTCACCTCGGAATTCCTGCAGCGCTTCGAGGAGCGTTTCGGCTGCCGCCCCGGCGAGTGGCATTCGGATGTGCCGCCGAAGCAGCGGGTGCGGCTCTGGCGCGGCGTCATCGACGGTTCGGTCCGGGTCGTCGTCGGCGCCCGCTCCGCGCTGTTCCTGCCCTTTCCCGAACTCGGCCTCATCGTCGTCGACGAGGAGCACGACCCGGCCTACAAGCAGGACGACCGCGTCGCCTACCACGCCCGCGACATGGCGGTGGTGCGCGGCCACATCGCCGGCTTTCCGGTAATCCTGTCGTCGGCAACGCCCTCCATCGAGACAAGGCACAACGCCGATACCGGCCGCTACCGCCGCATCGAGCTGCCGGACCGGGCCTCCGGCGCCGCGCTGCCGGACATCCACGCCATCGACATGCGCCGGGGTGGCCCGGCCCGCGGCCGCTGGCTGGCCCCGGCGCTGACCCGCGCCGTCGGCGAGGCGCTCGCCCGCGGCGACCAGGCGCTCCTCTTCCTCAATCGCCGCGGCTATGCGCCGCTGACCCTCTGCCGCTCCTGCGGCCACCGCTTCGAATGCCCGGATTGCAGCGCCTGGCTGGTGGAGCACCGGTTCCGCAGCGTGCTCACCTGCCACCATTGCGGCTTTTCCATGCCGACGCCGGAGGCGTGCCCGTCCTGCGGCGACGTCGATTCGCTGACCGCCTGCGGGCCGGGCGTCGAACGCATCGCCGAGGAAGCCGCGGCCGACTTTCCCGATGCCCGCATCATCGTCTTGTCCTCCGACATGCCCGGCGGCACCAGGCGGCTGCGGGCCGAACTGAAGGCGATCGCGGGCGGCGAGGGCGACATCATCATCGGCACCCAGCTCGTCGCCA
Organism: Rhodobium gokarnense; assembly: GCF_025961475.1. Taxonomy (NCBI): domain Bacteria; kingdom Pseudomonadati; phylum Pseudomonadota; class Alphaproteobacteria; order Hyphomicrobiales; family Rhodobiaceae; genus Rhodobium; species Rhodobium gokarnense. The sequence continues at coordinate 28,109 of NZ_JAOQNS010000009.1, forward strand.
AGGGTCACAACTTCCCCAAGCTCAAGGTCGTCGGCGTCGTCGATGCCGATCTCGGCCTTTCCACCGCAGACCCGCGCGCGGCGGAGCGCACCTTCCAGCTCATCTCCCAGGTGACGGGCCGCGCCGGGCGCCGCGACGGCGCCGGCGTCGGCTACTTGCAGACCTACATGCCGGACCATCCGGTGATGCGGGCGCTGGTCTCCGGTGACCGCGAGAGCTTCTATGCGACCGAGCTGGAGGCGCGCGAGCGGTCCGCCATGCCGCCCTTTGCACGGCTGGCGAGCCTCCTCGTCACCGGCCCGGACCGGCCCCTGACGGAAGGCTTCGCCCGCGAGCTTGCCCGCGCCGCGCCCCACCAGGACGGTGTCCACGTGCTGGGTCCGGCCGACCCGCCGCTTGCCGTCATCCGCGGCCGCCACCGCCAGCGCCTCCTCGTCCATGCCGACCGGTCGGCGGACATCCAGGCCTATCTGCACCGCTGGCTGGCGGCCGGCCCGGTGCCGAAGAAGGGCGTCCGCCTCGCCATCGACATCGAGCCGCTCAGCTTCATGTGAGCCCCTATCCCGGCAAGGCACTCTTTATATGGGAGGGGGCATTCGCGCCGGACCTGTGCCATGATCGTCGGAACGAAAACACCGACAGGGAGGACCGGGGAATGGTCAGGACAGGGACGATCGTTGCCGCAATGGCCGGTGCCATACTTCTTGCCGGTCCCGGCGCCGGCCGTGCCGCCGGCACGGACATGCTGTTTTCCATCGGCGTCATGACCGGCGGCGACGCCACACAGTACTGCAACTTCATGACGCCGGCCGATGCGGCCGCCTTCAGCTTCGACGACGAGGCGACCTGGCGCTTCGTCTTCGTCTCCGACTACCCGCAGCCCGAAGGGGAGAGCGAGGAAAAGGGTCCGCGCGCCCGCGCCGTCGTCAACGGCAGGCTGCAGACCTTCGTCTTCCGCGGCGAAAAGACCGACGGGGCGGGCATGCTGGTGCGCCGCTATCGCGGCCTTGACGACAGCGACCTGCGTATGGTCGCGCGCCTCAAGCCGGGAACGAAGGGGATGGAAAGCCAGAACTTCGAAGGCCGGATTGTGATCCGCCGCGGCGACTGGCGCGCCGGCGTCGCGGTCAAGGGCGATTGCGGCGTGTGATGCAAACCGGTCGTTGCAGGCGGGCGGCCCGGCCACAGGTCGTATTTTTTCGCCCGAAAAGCGGGAACAATGCACCCCCTTTACGACCAAGGAATGAAATGGCGATGTTGCGTGCCCCTCACCCATGTGCTATGCGAAGCCCGGCTTTCGGGGCACAATCCTGCCAATCGTTTTTGCGGTCGGAAAAAGTCTTCTCTTGCAAGACTTTAGCGATGAGCTTTGGAAGTCGTCAGTGACGATCCGCGTGAGAGACAGAGCCCTTGACTGAGAGTTCATCGACAGTTCCGACGGTTGCGCAGAGATACGCCACTGCTCTGTTCGAGCTGGCCGAAGATGCCAAGGCCATTGAAACGGTTGAGAAAGACCTCGACCGGCTCGATTCCATGATCGATGAGAGCGCCGACCTGAAGCGCCTGATCCGCAGCCCGGTCTATTCCTCCGAGGAGCAGGCCAGGGCGCTGGCCGCGGTATTCAGCCGCGCCGGGATCTCCGGTCTGGTGTCCAACATCGGTGGACTTCTGGCACGCAATCGGCGCCTTTTCGTTCTTCCCGACGTCATCCGCGGCTACCGCGCGCTTGCCGCCGCCCACCGCGGCGAGATGACCGCGGACGTCGTCTCCGCCGAGCCGCTCACCGACGATCAGGCCGCCGCCCTCGGCGATGCCCTGAAGGAGTCGACCGGCAAGGACGTCAAACTGAGCCGGAAGGTCGATCCCGCCCTGATTGGCGGCCTCGTCGTCAGACTGGGCAGCCGCATGATCGACACTTCCCTTCGCACCAAACTCAATTCCCTTAAGATCGCACTCAAAGAGGTCGGCTGATGGACATTCGGGCCGCGGAAATTTCCGCAATCCTCAAGGAGCAGATTAAGAACTTCGGCAAGGAAGCCGAAGTCTCCGAAGTCGGCCAGGTGCTGTCCGTCGGTGACGGCATTGCACGCGTTTACGGTCTGGACAACGTCCAGGCCGGTGAGATGGTGGAGTTCCCGAACGGGATCCGCGGCATGGCGCTGAACCTCGAGGTCGACAATGTCGGCGTCGTGATCTTCGGCGACGACCGCGCCATCAAGGAAGGCGACACGGTCAAGCGCACCGGCGCCATCGTCGAGGTACCGGTCGGCAAGGGCCTGCTCGGCCGCGTCGTCGACGGCCTCGGCAACCCGATCGACGGCAAGGGCCCGATCGAATCCGACGAGATGCGCCTCGTCGACGTCAAGGCGCCCGGCATCATCCCGCGCAAATCGGTGCACGAGCCGATGTCGACGGGCCTCAAGGCCGTCGACGCGCTGATCCCGATCGGCCGCGGCCAGCGCGAGTTGATCATCGGCGACCGCCAGACCGGCAAGTCGTCGCTGATCCTCGACGCCATTCTCAACCAGCGCCCGATCAACGAGAGCGGCGACGAGAGCCAGAAGCTCTATTGCATCTACGTCGCCGTCGGCCAGAAGCGCTCCACCGTCGCCCAGTTCGTCAAGGCGCTGGAAGACAACGGCGCCCTGGAATATTCGATCATCGTCGCCGCCACGGCGTCCGATCCGGCGCCGATGCAGTTCATCGCCCCGTTCGCCGGTTGCGCCATGGGCGAGTTCTTCCGCGACAACGGCATGCACGCCGTGATCGCCTATGACGACCTGTCCAAGCAGGCCGTGGCCTACCGCCAGATGTCCCTGCTGCTGCGCCGCCCGCCGGGGCGCGAGGCCTATCCGGGCGACGTCTTCTACCTGCACTCCCGCCTGCTGGAGCGCGCGGCGAAGCTGAACGAGGACAACGGCCTCGGCTCGCTGACGGCGCTGCCGGTCATCGAGACCCAGGCCAACGACGTCTCCGCCTACATCCCGACCAACGTGATCTCGATCACCGACGGCCAGATCTTCCTGGAGACGGACCTCTTCTACCAGGGCATCCGCCCGGCCGTGAATGTCGGCCTGTCGGTGTCGCGCGTCGGCTCGGCCGCCCAGGTCAAGGCCATGAAGCAGGTCGCCGGTACCATTAAGGGCGAGCTCGCCCAGTACCGCGAGATGGCGGCCTTCGCCCAGTTCGGCTCCGACCTCGACGCCACCACCCAGCGCCTGCTCAATCGCGGCGCGCGCCTCACGGAACTCCTGAAGCAGCCGCAATATTCGCCGCTGAAGACGGAAGAGCAGGTGGCGGTGATCTTCGCCGGCGTCAACGGCTATCTCGACGATCTGCCGGTCTCCAAGGTTGGCGACTTCGAGCAGGGCCTGCTTCTGTTCCTGCGCGATGAGCACAGCTCCCTGCTCGACGAGATCCGCGAGCGCAAGGAGCTCAACGACGAGCTCAAGGCCTCGCTGAAGAGCACCATCGACACCTTCGCCAAGACCTTCGCGTAACGTAGCGCGGGAAAAAACGACTAGCGCGGAACGAAAGCGGACATGCCGAGTCTCAAGGACCTCAGAAACCGCATCTCGTCGGTCAAGGCGACGCAGAAGATCACCAAGGCCATGCAGATGGTCGCGGCGGCCAAGCTGCGCAAGGCCCAGGAGCGGGCGGAAGCCGCCCGTCCCTATGCCGAGCGCATGGGCGCGGTGCTCTCCAACCTCGCCCGCTCGCTGGAAGGCCAGCCCGGCGCGCCGGAACTGATGGTCGGCAACGGCAAGGACGAGACCCACCTTCTGGTCGTGTGTACGGCCGACCGGGGCCTGTGCGGCGGCTTCAACTCCTCGATCGCCAAGCTTGCCCGCCAGCATGCGTTCCGGCTGATCAAGGAAGGCAAGACCGTCAAGATCCTGTGCGTCGGCCGCAAGGGCTTCGATGCCCTGAAGCGGGACCTCGGCAGCTATATGCTCGACGACAAGTTCGAGTTCCGCGGCGTCCGCCAGATCGGGTTCGAGCACGCCGCCGATATCGGCTCCAAGGTGATCTCCATGTTCGAGGAGGGCGAGTTCGACGTCGCCACCCTGTTCTATTCCCGCTTCCGCTCGGTGATCAGCCAGATCCCGACGGCGCAGCGGCTGATCCCGGCCGAGATCGACACCGAGGTGGAGATCGACACCGGCGGCGCGATCTACGAATACGAGCCGGACGAGAAGGAAATCCTCACCGACCTGTTGCCGCGCAACATTTCGGTGCAGGTCTTCCGCGCTCTTCTGGAGAACGGGGCGTCCGAACAGGGTGCCCGCATGAGTGCCATGGACAACGCCACGCGCAACGCGGGCGAGATGATCGACAAGCTGACGCTGAGCTACAACCGCCAGCGCCAGGCGCAGATCACCAAGGAACTCATCGAAATCATTTCCGGCGCCGAGGCGCTGTAACGGCTTAGCGACGAGGACGTAATTATGACCGATAAAATGGTTGGACGGGTCAGTCAGGTGATGGGCGCCGTCGTCGACGTGAAGTTCGACGAACACCTGCCGGAGATCATGAACGCGTTGACGACCGACAACCGCGGCAACCGCCTGGTCCTGGAGGTCGCCCAGCATCTCGGCGAGAACACCGTGCGCACGATCGCCATGGACTCCACCGAGGGCCTGGTGCGCGGCCAGGAGGTCACCGACACGGGCGACGCCATCACCGTTCCGGTCGGCGAGGGCACCCTCGGCCGCATCATGAACGTGATCGGCGATCCGGTCGATCTGGCCGGCGACATCGATTACAGCACCCGCCGTCCGATCCACGCGCCGGCCCCGGAATATGTCGACCAGTCGACGGAATCGGAAATCCTCGTCACCGGCATCAAGGTCGTCGACCTTCTGGCGCCGTACGCCAAGGGCGGCAAGATCGGCCTGTTCGGCGGCGCCGGCGTCGGCAAGACCGTGCTGATCATGGAGCTGATCAACAACATCGCCAAGGCGCATGGCGGCTACTCCGTGTTCGCCGGCGTCGGCGAGCGCACCCGCGAGGGCAACGACCTCTACTGGGAAATGATCGAATCCGGCGTCAACAAGCAGGGCGGCGGCGACGGCTCCAAATGCGCCCTGGTCTACGGCCAGATGAACGAGCCCCCGGGGGCCCGCGCCCGCGTCGGCCTCTCCGGCCTCACCGTCGCCGAGCATTTCCGCGACGAGGGCCAGGACGTTCTGTTCTTCGTCGACAACATCTTCCGCTTCACCCAGGCCGGCTCGGAAGTCTCCGCGCTTCTCGGCCGCATCCCCTCGGCGGTGGGCTACCAGCCGACGCTGGCGACCGACATGGGCGCCCTGCAGGAGCGCATCACCACCACCAACAAGGGCTCGATCACCTCGGTCCAGGCGATCTACGTGCCGGCCGACGACCTCACCGACCCGGCGCCGGCGACCTCCTTCGCCCACCTCGACGCCACCACGGTGCTGTCGCGCTCGATCGCGGAAAAGGGCATCTACCCGGCGGTCGACCCGCTCGACTCCACCTCGCGCATGCTCGACCCGCGCATCATCGGCGACGAGCATTACGAAGTGGCCCGCCGCGTCCAGGAGATCCTGCAGCGCTACAAGTCCCTGCAGGACATCATCGCCATTCTCGGCATGGACGAGCTGTCGGAAGAGGACAAGCTGACGGTGGCCCGCGCCCGCAAGATCGAGCGCTTCCTGTCGCAGCCGTTCCACGTCGCCGAGGTGTTCACCGGCTCGCCGGGCGTCCTCGTCGACCTCGCCGACACCATCAAGGGCTTCAAGGGCCTTTGCGACGGCGAATACGACCACCTGCCGGAAGCCGCCTTCTACATGGTCGGCACCATCGACTCCGCTGTCGAGAAGGCTCAGAAACTGGCCGCGGAAGCCGCGTAACGCATCACGCCCGGCGGGCCGGCAGCGCCGGCCCCCGTGTTGAAAGGATCGTCGCCAGATGGCCGAACCGTTTCAGTTCGAACTCGTCTCGCCGGAAAAGCTCTTGATTTCCGAGCCGGTCGAAGAGGTCGTGGTGCCGGGCGTCGAGGGTGACTTCGGTGTCCTCAAGGACCATGCGCCGTTCATGTCGACCATCCGGCCCGGCTACCTGACCGTCAAGAAGGTCGGCGGCGCGGTTGAGGAAATCTTCGTCTATGGCGGCTTTGCCGATACCGGTCCGGGCGGCCTGACGGTCCTCGCCGAGCACGCGGTTCCGGCCGCCGAGCTCGACCGCGAGGGCATCGCCCAGTCGATTCGCGACGCCGAGGAAGACGTCGCCGATGCCAAGGACGACGTCACCAAGGCGGCCCGCGCCCGCAAGCTGGAACAGCTCCGCGACATCGAGATGGCGCTGAAGAAGTAGCCGCCTGCCGCGTCGACGACCAAGAAACCAAACCGCCCGGCCGGACGCCCCGACCGGGCGGTTTCGTTTGTGGGGTATCCTGTGACGGCGCTTGGCCGGAAACGCCTCCGGCGGCGTGGCCGAAAAAGGGCGTTGACGACCGTCATGCCGAAACGCGCGGAGGGTCGGGAAAACGCCTTCGCTGCATTGACTTCTTCGGTCGCGGTCGATGCCCGTTTGTGTAAAGTTCGAAAAGGAAGCGGGCGGACGGGACAGAAGCTCGTCTGCCAATGCGTTGATGCCAGAGCGGGAAATCGGGAAAATCGTCTCCGTTCTCCGTACCGTCATGCCCGATTGACACGCCCGCTTCCAATTCACGGCATTAACGGGCCCGGCCCCGAAGAGGTTCCATGGATTCCGACAGCAGGGAGCATCTTTTCGAGAGGATCGAGGCGGCGCGCGACGACCTGGTGGCGCTGACCCGCGACCTCGTCCGCGTGCCGACGGTCAATCCGCCGGGCGATGCCTACGGCCCCTGCGCGGAACTGATCGGCGAGCGGATGCGCCGCCGCGGCTTTGAGATTTCCTACATCCGCGCCGAGGGAACGCCCGGCGACAGCGACCGCTACCCGCGCATCAACGTCGTCGCCCGCTACGAGACCGGCCGGCCCGGCCCGTGCCTCCACTTCAACGGCCATATCGACGTCGTCGATGTCGGCGAGGGCTGGACCGTCGACCCGTTCGCCGGCGAGGTCCGGGACGGCCGGCTCTATGGCCGCGGCACCGCCGACATGAAGGGCGGCCTGGCCGCGGCCGTCGTCGCCGTCGAGCAGCTCCTCGCCGCCGGCGTCCCGCTCGCCGGCGCGATCGAAATCTCCGGCACGGTCGATGAGGAGTCGGGCGGCTATGGCGGCGTCGGCTACCTGGCCGAACGCGGCTGGTTTTCTCCGCCCCGGGTCGACCACGTCATCATCCCCGAACCGCTCAATGTCGACCGGATCTGCATTGGCCACCGCGGCGTCTGGTGGGCCGAGGTCGAGACCCATGGCCGCACGGCGCACGGCTCCATGCCGTTCCTCGGCAATTGCGCCGTCCGCCACATGGGCGCGGTACTGGAGCGCATCGAAAACGACCTGCTGCCGCGGCTTTCCGCCCGCTCCACCGTCATGCCCGTGGTGCCGGAGGGCGCCCGCTCCTCGACCCTCAACATTAACGCCATCCATGGCGGCCAGGGCCTCGACTTTTCCGGCCTGCCGAGCCCGATGGTCCCGGACCGCTGCCGCATGGTGCTCGACCGGCGCTATCTGATCGAGGAAGACCCGGCCGAGGTCGAGGCGGAGATCCGCGCGCTCCTCGACGGGCTGGCCGAAACCCGCCCCGGCTTTTCCTACGATCTGCGCGAGGTGCTGGCCTTCGCCCCGACCATGACCGAGCCGGATGCGCCGGTGGCGCGCGCGGTGGCAAAAGGCATCGAGACGGTGCTCGGCCGGCCGGCGACCTCCGTCGTCTCGCCCGGCACCTACGACCAGAAGCACATCGTCAGAGCCGGAAAGCTGAAGGACTGCATCGCCTACGGCCCGGGCATCCTCGACCTCGCCCACCAGCCCGACGAATATGTGGTCATCGACGACATGGTCGCCTCGGCCAAGGTCATGGCGGATGCGGCGATAACCCTGCTCGCGCCGCCCGCCTGATCGTCCGCCATCCACGAAAAGGCCTTGAAGCGCGCGCCCGGATTGTCATCATGCGGGCCTGAAGATGGCAATGGGACCGAAAGACGGGGAGGCAACGTCATGATCATCACCGCAAGGGGGCTCGGCTCCCGCATCCTCGCCGCGGCCGCCCTCGGCGCGGCACTCACGGTCTCGGCAGCCGCAAAAGACACGCTGACGATGGGCATGGTGCTGGAGCCGCCCCATCTCGACCCGACGGCCGCTGCGGCCGCGGCCATCGACGAGGTGGTCTACGCCAACGTCTTCGAAGGCCTCACCCGCATCGACCGTAAGGGCGAGGTGAAGCCGGCACTGGCGGCAAGCTGGGAAATCGCGGAAGACGACGTCACCTACACCTTTCACCTGAGAAAGGGCGTCACCTTCCACGACGGCAGCGACTTCGATTGCGAGGACGTCGCCTTTACGCTGAACCGCGCCCGCGCCGAGGACTCCGTCAACGCCCAGAAGCGGCTCTTTGCCCCGATCGAAAGCGTCGACTGCCCCGACCCGTCGACCGCCGTCGTCAAGCTCAGCGCACCGACCGGCTCCTTCCTCTTCGACATGGGCTGGGGCGATGCGGTGATCGTGGCGCCGGAGACGGCCGACAGCAACAAGACCGACCCGGTCGGCACCGGTCCGTTCACCTTCAAGCGGTGGGTCAAGGGCGACCGGGTGGAACTTGTCCGCAACGAGAACTACTGGGGCGAACCGGTGCCCCTTTCCGCCGCCACCTTCAAGTTCATCGCCGACCCGTCGGCCGCCGCGGCCGCCCTGATGGCCGGCGATCTCGACGCCTTTGCCAATTTCCCGGCGCCGGAGCTGCTGCCGCAATTTGAGGCCGACCCCCGCTTCACCGTGGTCAGCGGCACCACAGAGGGCGAGACGATCCTCGCCTTGAACAACGCCAGGCCGCCGCTGAACGATATCCGCGTGCGCCGCGCCATCGCCCATGCGGTCGACAAACAGGCGATCATCGACGGTGCGATGTTCGGCCAGGGAACGCCGATCGGCTCCCACGTCGCACCGCACAATCCGGCCTATATCGACCTCACCGGCCGCTATCCCCACGACCCGGAAAAAGCGAAGGAACTGCTGAAAGAGGTGGGCGCGGAGACCCTCAAGCTGACGCTCCGCCTGCCGCCGCCGCCCTATGCCCGCCGCAGCGGAGAGATCGCCGCCGCCCAGTTGAAGGAGGTCGGCATCGACGTGGAGATCGTGCCGGTGGAATGGGCGCAATGGCTCGACCAGGTCTTCAAGCGCACCGACTACGACATGACCATCGTCTCCCACACCGAGCCGGCCGACATCGAGATCTACGCCCGCGACAGCTACTACTTCAACTACGAGAGCCGGCAATTCCGCGCCGCCTATCACGACTACGCAACGACGCTCGCCCCGGCGGAAGCCAAGGCCAAGCTCGGCCAGCTGCAGAAGATCCTCGCCGAGGACTGCGTCAACGTCTTCCTCTTCCAGCTCGCCAAGACCGGCGTCTGGAATGCCCATGTCGAGGGCATCTGGGAGAACAGCCCGGTCCAGGCCAACGACCTGACGGATGTGCGGTGGGTGGAGTAGGGGGAACGGCGATGAGGCTTGCGGGACGCGAAGCGGTGGCGGGATTGACCGGAGCGCAAAGGCTCACCGGCCGCGCCTCGGGTGGAGGGTCTGATACGTGCCTTGCCTCCTCCTACGCGTCACCACCGGGCTTGACCCGGTGGTCCATACGGACGCATGGCACAATCTGTACGATGAGACTTGCCCCCGGAAGCCGTCCGTCATTGCCCCTGGCATGGCCCGAACCCGATGACGTTGACGCAAGCGGCACTCGCATCATGGATCACCGGGTCAAGCCCGGTGATGACGCGGTGTGAGCGGCAAATCGGAACAAGGCTCGGCTGTGCTCGGGACACCTTGGCGCCACCCCCTCTTCCGTCACCCCGGGCTTGACCCGGGGCCTAATGTCCGTCTCGGCACGGTAGCCCGTTGCGACTTCTGTCGGAGGCAAGCACCCGCGCGACCGCCTGCTTCCGTCAACGAAGGGCATACCGGGTGGATGGGGGCATTGGGCCCCGGCTCGGGGGCCGGGGTGACGCAGGAGGTTTTGGCTGGTCGGAGCGATCCGTCGGCGAGTTCCGCTCACGCCCGGCCCGACTGTGCCGCCACCCGGCCCGCCCCATGACCCGGTTCCTCCTGCGCCGCCTTGCCGTCATGCTGGCGACGGTGCTGGTCGCCTCCCTCGTCGTCTTCACGGTGCTGGAGGTGCTGCCCGGCGATCCGGCGGAGGTCATGCTCGGCGTCGGGGCGGAGCCGGAGACCGTCGCCGCGCTGCGCCACGATCTCGGCCTCGACCGGCCCGCGCCGGAGCGCTACCTTTCCTGGATCGCCGGCATGGCGATCGGCGATTTCGGCACCAGCTACACCTATGGCGTCCCGGTCTCCGAGCTGATCCTGGAGCGCGCCGTCGTCAGCCTGCCGCTCGCGCTCCTCGCCATTCTTCTGTCCACGGCCATCGCCATCCCCCTCGGCGTAACGGCCGCCGCAAGGCGCGGCAGCGCGGTCGATGCCGCCGTCATGGGCTTTGCCCAGATCGGCGTCGCGGTGCCGAATTTCTGGCTCGGGCTCCTCTTCATCATGCTCTTTGCCGTGACCCTGCGCTGGCTGCCGGCCGGCGGCTTTGCCGGCTGGGAGGCGGGGCCAGGCCCGGCGCTCGCCTCGCTCACCCTGCCGGCCGTCGCGCTGGCGCTCCCCCAGGCGGCGATCCTTGCCCGCGTCACGCGCTCCGCCGTGCTTGAAACCCTCGGCGAGGACTATGTGCGCACGGCCCGCGCCAAGGGCCTGACGCGGCAGGCCGCGCTCTGGCGCCATGCGGTGCGCAACGCGCTCATTCCGGTCGTCACCATCATGGGCCTGCAGTTCTCCTTCCTCATCGCCGGCACCATCATCATCGAGAGCGTCTTCACGCTGCCGGGCCTCGGCCGGCTGATCTTCCAGGCGATCGCCCAGCGCGACCTCATCGTCGTCAAGAACGTCATCGTGCTGCTTGCGATCAGCGTCATCGTCGTCAATTTCCTCGTCGACCTCGCCTATGGCGCCCTCGACCCGCGCCTCCGGAGCCTCGTCGATGATCGTTGAGCGCGCGCGGGAACTGATCGCCGGCGCCTCCCAGAGCCGGTCCTTCCTCATCGGCGGCGCCATTACCTTGGCGCTGGCGCTGACAGCCGCCCTGTCGCTCCTGTGGACGCCCCATTCGGCAACGGCGATGGATATTGCGGGCCGGCTCGCCCCTGCGAGCGCGGACCACCTTCTCGGCACCGACCAGTTCGGCCGCGATGTCCTTTCCATGCTGATGGTCGGTGCGCGCAATTCCATCCTCGTCTCCGTCATCGCCGTCGGCATCGGCATTTTCATCGGCGTGCCGCTTGGAACGCTGGCGGCGGCCCGCGGCGGCTGGGTCGACGAGGCGGTGATGCGGCTCAACGATTTCGCCTTCGCGTTCCCAGCCCTGCTGACCGCCGTGATGATCACCGCGCTCGCCGGCCCCGGCGCGGTCAACGCCATGGTCGCCATAGGGCTCTTCAACATTCCGGTCTTTGCCCGACTGTCGCGCGGCGCGGCGCTCGGCGTCTGGAAGCGGGAGTTCGTGCTTGCCGCCCGCGCCGCCGCGCGCAGCCGGCTCGCGATTACGCTCGACCATGTGCTCCCCAACATTGCCGGGCTCCTGCTCGTCCAGGCGACGATCCAGTTCGCGCTCGCCATCCTTGCCGAAGCCGGGCTTTCCTATCTCGGCCTTGGCACCCAGCCGCCGAGCCCGAGCTGGGGTCGCATGCTGAACGAGGCCCAGACCTTCATCTATCTGGCGCCGCAGCTTGCCATCTATCCGGGGCTGGCGATCACGCTCTCGGTCCTCGGCCTCAATCTCCTCGGCGATGGCTTGCGCGATGCCCTCGATCCGCGCTTGCGGCGGGAGCGCTGACATGGCGTCGCTCCTCGATGTTCGCGACCTGACGGTGACCTTTCCGGGCAAGACCGGCCCGGCCCATGTCCTGGACGGCGTCTCGTTTGCCGTCGCGCCGGGCGAGGCGGTCGGCATCGTCGGCGAGTCGGGCTGCGGCAAGTCGATGACGGCGCTGGCGATCATGGGCCTCCTGCCACCAGGAGCATCCGTGCGCGGCCAACTCTGGCTCGGCTCTGACGATCTGCTGGTGCTGCCCGAGCCCGCCCTCTGCGACCTCCGCGGCCGTCGCATCGCGATGATCTTCCAGGAGCCGATGACGGCGCTCAATCCGGTCAGGACCATCGGCGACCAGATCGCCGAAGGGCTCGCCCTCCATCTCGGCCTCGGGCGCCGGGGGCGCGCCGACCGGGTGCGCGAGCTGCTGGACCGCGTCGGCCTGCCGTCCCCACGCTTTTCGCCGTCGTTCTATCCGCACGAACTCTCCGGCGGTCAGCGCCAGCGGGTGATGATCGCCATGGCCCTTGCCTGCGAGCCGGACCTTTTGATCGCCGACGAGCCGACGACGGCGCTGGACGTGACCACCGAGGCCCGCATCCTCGACCTCATTCTGGAGGTGACGGCGGCCTCCGGGATGGCCCTCCTGATGATCACCCACGACCTCGGCATCGTCGCGGAAACGGCCGAGCGAGTGCTCGTCATGTATGCCGGACGCGTGGTGGAGGAGGGAACGGCGGAACGGCTCTTCGCCGGCATGGCCCACCCCTATACCGCCGGCCTCTTCGCCGCCTCGCCCCATGCCGTGGCAATCGACCCGGGCGTGCGCCGCCCGCGCCTTGCCGCGATCCCCGGCACCGTGCCGGAGCCGGAAGAGCGCCCGACCGGCTGCCCCTTCGCCGAGCGCTGCTCGCGCCGCACACCGATGTGCATCGAACCTCCACCGCTCGCGGCCCTCGGCGAAGGCCACTGCGTCGCCTGCTTCCATCCGTTGGCAGTCGGGGAGGGGGTGTCATGAGCACAGCCCCGCTCCTTGCCGTCGAAGGTCTCGTCCGCGACTACGCCCTGCCGCGCGTGAAGCTCTTTGGCGAACGGCCGATGCTGCGGGCGCTCGCCGGCGTGGATCTGGCGGTGGAGCGCGGCCGCAGCCTCGGCATCGTCGGCGAATCCGGCTGCGGGAAGTCGACCCTCGCCCGGCTCATCCTGGCGCTGGAACGCCCGACCGCGGGCACTGTCCGGCTCGATGGAACGGATATCTTTGCCGCCTCAAACGACGAACTGAAGGCGCTGCGCCGCCACCTCCAGATCATCTTCCAGGACCCCTACGGCTCCCTCGATCCCCGCCAGAAGGTGGCGCGCATCGTCTCCGAGCCGCTGCGCTCGCTGGCGCCGGAGACGGACCGGGTCCGCCGCCGCATGCGGGTCGCCGAGGCGTTGCAGTCCGTCGGCCTGCCGGCCTCGGCGGCGGCGAAATATCCGCACGAGTTCTCCGGTGGCCAGCGCCAGCGCATCGCCATCGCCAGAGCCTTGGTGACAAGGCCCGACCTGATCGTCGCCGACGAGGCGGTCTCCGCCCTCGACGTCTCGGTCCAGGCCCAGGTGCTGAACCTGATGAACGACCTGCAGGCCGAATTCGGCCTTTCCTATGTGGTCATCAGCCACGACCTCAACGTGGTGCGCTGCGTCACCGACGACGTCGCGGTGATGTATCTCGGCCGCATCGTCGAGGAAGGCCCGAGCCCGGAGGTGTTTTCCCGGCCCCGCCATCCCTATACCCGCGCGCTGATCGAGGCTGTGCCGAAACCGGATCCGGCACGGCGCAAGGCCCGGCTTGCCGCAGCGGCGACGCGGGTGGCGGCCGCACCGCTGCCGCCGGAGAGCGGCTGTGCGTTCCGGCCGCGCTGCCCGCTGGCGTTCGAGCGCTGCATCGCCGAGGCCCCGCAATTGCGCCCCGTTTCCGGCGGGGTGAAGATTGCCTGCCACCGGGATCCGGAGGTCTGATCGACAAAACAAAAAACAATCAAAAGGGAGGACAAGACCATGAAACTGGAAGGAAAGATTGCCATCGTCACTGGCGCCGCATCGGGCTTCGGCGACGCGATCGCAAGGCGCTTCGCCGCAGAGGGCGCGCAAGTGATGATCTCCGACATCAACGAGGAGGCGGGGACGCGCGTTGCCGGAGAGATCGGCGCGGCTGCTGGCTTCTGCCGCGCCGACGTCTCGAAACCGGCCGATGTCGCCGCCATGGTCGACGCGACGGTCGAGGCCTTCGGCGGGCTCGACATCATCGTCAACAATGCCGGTACCACCCACCGCAACAGGCCGATGCTGGAGGTGGGCGAGGACGAGTTCGACCGCATCTACGCGGTCAACGTGAAGTCGATCTACAACGCGGCCATTGCCGGCGTGCCGGCCCTGAAAGCACGCGGCGGCGGCGTCATCCTCAACATCGCGTCGACGGCCGGCGTCCGCCCGCGGCCGGGCCTCGTCTGGTACAACGGCTCCAAGGGCGCGGCGATCACGCTGACCAAGGCGATGGCGGTGGAGCTTGCGCCGGACAACATCCGCGTCGTCGCCCTCAACCCGGTCGCCGGCGAGACGCCGATGCTCGCCCTCTTCATGGGCGAGGACACGGAGGAAAAGCGCGCCGCGTTCCGGGCGACCGTGCCGCTCGGCCGGCTGTCGACGCCTCAGGACATCGCTAACGCCGCGGCCTTCCTCGTCAGCGACGAGGCGAACTTCCTCACCGGCGTCTGCCTGGAGGTCGACGGCGGCAGGTGTATCTGAACCCCCAACGACCCTCAGAACCCTGCGCCGTCATCCTCCACATGCACCGTCGCCTTGTAGAGGTGCCAGGTGGTGTGCCCTAGCAGCGGCATGACGACAAGGAGGGCGAGGAAGGCGGTCAGCGTCGAGGCGGCCAGCGTCACCGCGACAAAGAAGCCGTAGCCGATCAGCGGCACCGGATTGGTCTTCACCGCCTTGACGCTGGTCATGATCGCCGTCACCGGATCGATGCCCCGGTCCATCAGCAGCGGATAGGACATGACGCTGATGGAAAACAGCATGACGGCGAAGAAGGCGCCGATGGCGTTGCCGACGACGAGGAACAGGAGCCCCGTCGGCGTCGTCAGGATGTCGATGAAGAGCTGCGGTATCTCCGGCGACTTGACGCCGAAGAAGATGGCATAGAGCGCGGCGGCGACGTCGAGCCAGATGATGAAGCCGAACAGCGTGATCATCGGCAGCCAGCTCAGCCGCTCGCGGCCCTTCTTCAGCGCGCCGCCGATGGTCTCGCCGAAGGGCGCGGGCCGCCCGGCCGCAAGCCGCATGCTGACCTCGTAAAGGACGGTGGCGGTGAACGGTCCGAGGAGGGCAAAGCCCGCCGCGGTCGGATAGGCGAGGTAGATCAGCCCGGCGAATTCCACCATGTAGAAGACGATCCAGCCGCCGGCGGCAAAGAACAGCCCGACGCTGGCGCCGACCAGCGGCGCGGCCCTGAAATCGCGAAAGCCCTTGGCGAGGGCCTGGCGCACGGTGGTGACGGTAATGTCGGCGACGACGAGCCGGCGCGTCGGATCGTCGAGCGCCGCGGCATCCTCAGCGGTCATGGTGTTCCCCCGGTTGGAAATGCGTCTCTGCGGACGTTTGTCGTTGCCGTTATATTAGAGCGTTTCGAGATAAAGGGGAAACGTTCCGGCCGCAGGAGAACCGGTCCTGCCGGTCGGCTCCGGCGGCGCCGTCCAGGTCCTCATATTCACCCGATGTTTTGCATGAAGCCTTGTTTTTTCGGCAGCAAACCGCTTTTTAAAGCTTCTACGCTCCAAATGGTCATCCAATGAACTAGATTGAGTGACGGAATGGGCTCCGGCCGCATTTTGCGGCGGCCGGTCCCGGCCACCTCTCCGGCAAGACTGACGCTAAATGGCGAAGATCAACCAGCGCATCCGCAACGGCAACGGCAACTCGCGCCGGGAGAACGGCTGGCTCGACCGCACCCGCCGGATGATCCGCTACAAGCTGCACATTCCGATGATCCGCAGCCCGCATCCGCCGGAGTTCACCGCCCGCGGCGTCATGATCGGCACGATCTGGGCCATGGTTCCGGTCTTCGGCCTGCAGATGCTTGCGGTCCTGATCACCTGGATCATCGCCGAACGGGTGCTGCGCTGGGAGTTCTCCCTGGTCAACGGCCTTGCCTGGACCTGGACCACCAACATCGTCACCATCATCCCGACCTATTACGTCTACTACGTCACCGGGCAGATCCTGCTCGGCCATTTCGACGACATCAGCGGCTATGACGGCTTCCACAAGCTGTTCACGACCACCACCTCGACCGATGCCGGCTTCTGGGTGAAGCTCCTCAACTGGTTCGAGACGCTGATCAGCGGCTGGGGCGTGCCGATCCTCATCGGCTCCATCCCCTGGACGATCCTGTGCGGCTGGCTCGCCTATGTGATCTCGCTGCGCTTCGTGCGCGAATACCAGCGCCGCCGCGCCGTGCGCATGCAGGACGCCCGCGACCGCAACAACCGCGCCCGCACGACGGCGACCGCCGACACGCCCTCTTCCGGGCAATAGGCGGAAGCCGTGCCGCCGTCAGTCGGCGATGCCGATCCTGGCGTAAAGCTCCTTGCGGAAATCCCCGTCGTCCCAGTCGAGCGGGCCGATATGGCGCCAGGTGACGGTGCCGGCCCTGTCGACGATCAGCGTCGCCGGATAGCCGAAGGTGCGAAAGGCGCTGCCGGTCTTGCGCTCCGCATCCTGCCAGGTCGTGAGCCCGAGGCCCAGTTCGGAGGACAGGAACTGCGCGATCCGGGCATAGGGAAACCGGTCGACGGAGACGACGAGGAGCCGGTCGCCATTTCCGGCCTTGTCGAGGTCGGCGGCGAAGCGGTCCACCGAGGGCAATTCCCTGCGGCAGGGAACGCACCACGTCGCCCAGAAATGGACGATGGTCGGGCCCTTCTCCGACAGCACCTCGCGGACCGGGCGGGCGCCGCCCTCGCCGTTGCGCAACAGGACGCCCTTCAGCGCGACGACGTCCTCGGCCGCCGAAGACGGCAGCGGGGCAACGGCAAGGACCATGAGGACGGCGGCGGCAAGACGGCAAAGGGTAGGGAACGCGGACAATGGGGCAGCCTTTCAAAGGGCAGGTGTGCCCGATGTCCTATCCCATTTTCGATCGATGCGAAAACGCGCGCCTGCCGCGCCGTCACTCTGCAGGCAATTCCGTCCCGGTTTCCGCAAAGCGCTTCGGCTGCGGCGTGCCGGCGATCTCCATGATCAGCTTGCGCCGCACCGCATCGGCAAAGGTCGGGGCGCTGTCGGCGGTGACGACGAAGGCGCCGGGCCCGCCGATGATCTTTTCGGCGAAGGCCGCCTCCAGGTCGTAGGAGATCGGCCGGCCGGAAATGCAGTGGCGGCAGAGGACGGCAAGGCCGTTGATGGTGATGCCGGCCGAGACCACAGTCGCCCGCGCCGATTCGATGCTCGGGCCCGACCATGAGTTGGCGCTGTCGGCGGAGATGTCGATAACCTTGCGGAAGCCCTCGATCTCGTTGTTCTCGATCAGCGCCATGCCGAGGAGGAGGGCCGTGCCGATGGCGTTGTAGCCATGCGCCCTGCGCGGCGGGATCATCAGCGCCTCGGCGAAGGCTGCGGCGCTCTCCGGGCCGTCGACGACGGTCCAGTCGACGACGATGTCCTGGGACTCCGCGTTGCCCCACTCCACATAGGTGACGGCGATCTGGCCGTGCGGCGTGTTGCGGATGGCGGTGATCACGGCCGGGTCGGTGATCGCCTCGGCATAGCCCTTTCGCTGGAAGCGGATCTCCTCGTTGTCGATCGAGCCGGTGGCATCGGCGAGGAGAACGAGCTCCAGCGCCACCTCGGTCGCGGCAGCCCGGGCGGGCGCCAGCGCGAGCGCTGCCAGGAACAGGAAACCGAGGCCCGTCCGGGCCAGTTGGGTGCATACCGACATCGTTGGCGACCTCGATCGCTGCGGCCGGTCCGTCCGGCCGACGGCAAAAGTAGACCATGGGTGGTGCCGGCCGACAACGCAGAGGGCCGTTGCAAATGCCTTCACGGCCGATTGAAGGAGCGCTGAAGGGGTTGATTCGATGGAGCGTTTCGCCGGTTCAGAATGGCAATCAAGATTTCTTGAAAGTCCAAATGCCGCAGACCGACCGTTGCACGAGTGGGTCGCAAGCGGCGCCGACGATGCCATCCAAGTCCGAGCGCGTCATCGGTTCAGCGGGCTCGTGTAACCGCACAAGCGACAACAGAAGGCCCTGGGCCGCAGCGATTTTCTCTCAACGGGCTTACCGTATGGAGAAGGGCAATGGGCCCCGGGTGTCCGCTGCGCGCCGCCCGGGGTGACGGCCATCATTGGAGCGACCGCCAAAACTCATACGAGCCCAATGGGCTCGCAAGGCCGACCGGCCGCCGGCGCCCATGCGCCGCCCCCGCGGAGCCGCGAACGAAGTGAGCTGGCGTGAGCGAAAACCGAAGCCGCAGGCTTCGCAAGCGCGACTGCGCGCCGGCGCCTATGCGCCGCCCCGTCGGAGGCTAGCGGGCGCAGCCCGCGCTCAGCCGCGAGACATGATTTTGAGAGATGGTGGAGCCAGGCGGAATCGAACCGCCGACCTCTTGAATGCCATTCAAGCGCTCTCCCAACTGAGCTATGGCCCCAATCTCTTTGACGAGCGTCTCTTGGGAAAGACGGTCTCTGAGGACCCGGCAGCGGCCGCGTGAAGCCGCGGGGTGCGCCGTCGAGTGGGCGGAAACTATGCGCCGCCCGCGCGATAATCAAGAGCCTTGTTTCAAAAAAACGACAGCCCCTTGCCGCGGCACTTCGGCGCCCGTTCAGCGCTCCTCGTCGTCCTTGGAGACGTCGGGAATGATGTCGTCGACGCTGTCGTCCTCGTCGTCTTCTTCCAGGAAGGTATCGTCGTCGTCATTGACGTCGACGTCGATGTCGGAGTCCTCGATCTCGGGGACCGCCTCGCCGTCATCCTCGTCGTCGTTGTCGACGGTCTCGCCCTCGTCTTCCTCGGCGTCTTCCAGGGAGACCAGCTCGGCGTCCTCGGTCTCCGCGTCCTCTTCCTCGGATTCCTCCGGGTCGGGGTCTTTCTTGGCGGTCGCTTTGCTCGCCTTGGCCGCAACAACGGTCTGCTCGAACACCGCGCCGCATTTCGGGCAGGTGATCGGGTTCCGGTTGAGATCGTAATATTTGGTGCCGCAATCGGCGCACAGCCGCTTTGTGCCGAGTTCCGGTTTGGTCACGTTAGAACCTCGTCGATATAACAGCGCACGTGCTTTAAGGTGCGAAACGATCTGTGTCAAAAACAAATCTTTGCTGTCCGCACAAGCGGGAAATGGCGCGAACCACGCTTTTTTTGTGCGACGATCCGGGCCGAACGCCTCACGGTCGCGTGACCTTCCCGCCTTCGCGTGATAGTCAGGCGCTCCGTCCAGCGCGAAATGCGCGCCCGCCAGAGGCCCGCCGAACGGCTTTTGCCGCGCCGTTACCACGATCAAAGCCATGACAGAACCCACCATGCGCCCGCTCACCGCCCGCTCCGGACCGGCCCTTTCCGGCCGCCTCGCCGTGCCCGGCGACAAGTCGATCTCGCACCGCGCGCTGATCTTCGGCGCCCTTTCCGTCGGCGAGACCGCGATCGAGGGCCTGTTGCAGTCCGAGGACGTGCTGTGCACGGCCGCCGCCATGCGCGCGCTCGGCGCAACGGTCGTCGCCGGCGAGGGCGGCGCCTACAAGGTCCACGGCGTTGGCGTCGGCGGCCTCCTGGAGCCGGCAACCCCGCTCGATTTCGGCAATTCCGGGACGGGTGCCCGGCTCGTCCTCGGCCTCGTCGGCACCCATCCGCTCGCCGCGATGTTCGTCGGCGATGCCTCCCTGTCGCGCCGGCCCATGGGCCGGGTGCTGGAGCCCCTGCGGGCGATGGGCACGGAGGTGATCGCCCGCGACGGCGACCGCCTGCCGCTCGCCGTGCGCGGCCCGAAGACGGCGATCCCGCTGGAATATCGCGTGCCGGTGCCGTCGGCCCAGGTGAAGTCGGCGGTGCTCCTTGCCGGCCTCAACGCGCCGGGCGTGACGACGGTGATCGAGCCGGTCGCCACCCGCGACCATACGGAGCGCATGCTGGAAGGCTTTGGCGCCGACCTCGACATCACCGTCGACGGCGAGGGCGCCCGCACCATCCGCCTCGTCGGCCAGCCGAAGCTGAAGCCGCAGCCGGTCACGGTGCCGGGCGATCCGAGTTCGGCCGCCTTTCCGATCGTCGCGGCCCTGATCGTGCCGGGCTCCGACGTCGTCATCGAAAACGTCATGCTCAACGAAAGCCGCACCGGCCTCTTCACCACGCTCGTCGAGATGGGCGCCGACCTGACCTTCGAGAACGAGCGGGTGTCCGGCGGCGAGACGATTGCCGACATCCATGTGCGCCACAGCAAGCTCAAGGGCGTCACCGTGCCGCCGGAGCGCGCGCCGTCGATGATCGACGAATATCCCGTGCTTTCCGTCGCTGCCGCCTTTGCGGACGGTCGAACGGTCATGGAAGGCCTTGCCGAACTCCGGGTAAAGGAGTCCGACCGCCTTGCCGCAGTTGCCGCCGGCCTTGCCGCCAACGGCATTGCCCACGAGGAGGGCACCGACTTCCTCGTCGTCACCGGCCGCACGGGCGACATCGGCGGCGGCACGGTCACGACCCATCTCGACCACCGCATCGCCATGAGCTTCCTTATCCTCGGCCTTGCCGCCGACCGGCCGGTGACGGTCGACGATGCCGGCGTCATCAACACCAGCTTTCCCGGCTTTGCCGATCTGATGGCCAGCCTCGGCGGCGATCTGCAGCCTGCCGGGGAGGCGCTGCAATGATCATCGCCATCGACGGGCCTGCCGCCTCCGGCAAGGGCACGCTGGCCCGGCGCCTTGCCAGCCACTACGGCCTCAACCACCTCGACACCGGCCTCACCTATCGCGCCGTTGCCGCAGCGCTTCTGAAGGATGGTCTGCCGCTCGACGACGAGGACACGGCAGCCCGTGTTGCCGGCGAGGTCGACCTCGGCGCCCTCGACCGCGAGGCCCTGTCGCTGCACGAGGTCGGCGAGGCGGCCTCGAAGATCGCCGTCATGGGCCGGGTGCGCACCGCGCTTGTCGAGGCCCAGCAGCGCTTTGCCCACCGCGATCCGGGCGCCGTCCTCGACGGGCGCGATATCGGCACGGTGGTCTGTCCCGATGCCGACGTGAAGCTCTTCGTGGAGGCCTCCGCAGAGGTCCGAGCCAGGCGCCGGACCGACGAGATGGCGGGGCGTGGGAAGCCCGCGGATTACGCCGAAGTGCTCGCCGATCTGGAGAAGCGCGACGCCCGCGACCGGGCCCGCGCCGTCGCGCCGCTGAAAAAGGCGGAAGATGCGCACTTGCTCGACACCAGCGATTTGGATATAGAGACCGCGTTCCGTAAGGCGGTTGAGCTGATCGACCGCGTGCGCAACGCCAATTGAGAAGGGAGCGCTGACCGGCGCGCCCTTATCGGCGTTATGTCATCGGGCGAGCGAAACGGGCCTCATGGTCCGGGCCGGTCACCGGTGCGGAGCGAGAATACGAATATCAATGGTCGCCCAGCGCCCGCAATTGCCGGCCCGCGTTTCAACGCGAATGCCCCGAATTGACTGGGGCCGGGTGCGCAGCGGCGACCGACGCAACGCCAACCGCCGGCATTTGAGGGCCAAAAGGCTCTGGGAGATTAGATGAACGCGACCAACCCCACCCGTGAGGATTTTGCCGCTCTTCTGGAAGAGTCCCTCTCGGCGACGGACATGCTCGAAGGCACCGTCGTTAAGGGCAAGATTGTCGGATTTGAGAAGGATCTGGCGGTTATCGACGTCGGCCTGAAGGTCGAGGGCCGTGTCCCCGCCAAGGAATTCGGCGCCCGCGCGCGCAATGGCGAGCTCAACGTCGGCGACGAAGTCGAGGTTTACCTGGAACGCATCGAAAACGCGCTCGGCGAGGCCGTGCTGTCCCGTGACAAGGCTCGTCGCGAGGAAAGCTGGGTCCGCCTGGAAGCCGCGTTCGAGAAGAACGAAAAGGTCACCGGCCAGATCTTCAACCAGGTCAAGGGCGGCTTCACCGTCGATCTGGATGGGGCCGTGGCCTTCCTGCCGCGCTCCCAGGTCGATATCCGCCCGGTGCGCGACGTCGGCCCGCTGATGCACACCCCGCAGCCGTTCCAGATCCTGAAGATGGACAAGCGCCGCGGCAACATCGTCGTCTCGCGCCGCGTCGTGCTTGAGGAAAGCCGCGCCGAGCAGCGCCAGGAACTGGTCCAGAGCCTGGAAGAGGGTCAGGTCATCGAGGGCGTCGTCAAGAACATCACCGACTACGGTGCGTTCGTCGACCTCGGCGGCATCGACGGCCTGCTGCACGTCACCGACATCGCCTGGCGCCGCATCAATCATCCCTCCGAGGTGCTGTCCATCGGCGAGACGGTCAAGGTGCAGATCATCCGCGTCAACCAGGAGACCCACCGCATCAGCCTCGGCATGAAGCAGCTCGAGGCCGACCCGTGGGATGGCATCGAGGCCAAGTATCCGGTCAACGCCAAGTTCACCGGCCGGGTCACCAACATCACCGACTACGGCGCGTTCGTGGAACTGGAGCCGGGCATCGAGGGCCTGATCCACGTCTCGGAGATGTCCTGGACCAAGAAGAACATCCATCCGGGCAAGATCGTCTCCACCAGCCAGGAAGTCGAAGTGATGATCCTGGAAGTGGATGCTACCAAGCGTCGCATCTCGCTCGGCCTCAAGCAGACCCTCGACAATCCGTGGTCGGTCTTCGCCGACGCCCATCCGGTCGGCAGCGTCGTCGAAGGCGAGGTCAAGAACAAGACCGAGTTCGGCCTGTTCATCGGCCTCGACGGCGACGTCGACGGCATGGTGCACCTGTCCGACCTGGACTGGAACCGTCCGGGCGAGCAGGTCATCGAGGAGTTCCGCAAGGGCGACATGGTCAAGGCCCAGGTCCTCGACGTCGATGTCGACAAGGAGCGCATCTCCCTCGGCATCAAGCAGCTCGGCGGCGATCCCTTCGCCGAGGCGAGCGGCGAGCTGCACCGCGGTGCGGTCGTCACCTGCGAGGTCACCGAGGTCAAGGAGAACGGCCTGGAAGTCAGCGTCGTCGGCTCCGACCTGTCGGCCTTCATCCGCCGCGGCGAACTGGCCCGCGACCGCTCCGAGCAGCGTCCGGAACGCTTCGCCGTCGGCGAGAAGTTCGACGCCCGCATCACCCAGTTCGACAAGAAGGCGCGCCGCATGGCCGTCTCCATCAAGGCCCTGGAAGTGGCCGAGGAGAAGGAGGCGATCGCGCAGTTCGGCTCCACCGACTCCGGCGCTTCGCTCGGCGACATCCTGGGTGCGGCCCTCAACAAGGCCCGTGAGGACAGCGACGAGGAATAGGTCCCGTCGTTGCCGGGTTGACCCCCGGATATTCAAGGAAACGATTAAAGGCCTGTTTCGACGGGCCTTTTTTCGTGTATGGTGGCGCCTTGTCATTGCAGGTCGCGGGCTGAGGTCGCCCGCGGCGTCTTACCGGTTCGGGATGCGGAACCCATGATCGATGCCGACCTGATCGTCGACCGCCGCCGTTTGCGGCGTAAGCTCGCCCTGTGGCGGGTGATCGGCGTCGTCGCGGTGGCCGCGCTCATCGCCGGCATCGTCGTCTATGCCACCGGCATCGGCGACGTCGCCGGCCGCAGCCGTTCCCATATCGCGCGCATTTCCATTTCCGGCCTGATCACCGACGACCGCGCCAAGCGCGAGCTGATCGAAAAGGTCGGCAAAAGCGATGCGGTGAAGGCGGTGATCGTCTCCATCAACAGCCCCGGCGGCACCACCGTCGGCGGCGAGGCGCTCTACGAGGCGCTGAGGAAGCTCGGCGAAAGGAAGCCGGTGGTCGCTCATATCGGCACCGTCGGCGCCTCGGCCGGCTATATGGTGGCGCTGGCAACGGACCACATCGTCGCCCGCCGCGCTGCGCTGACCGGCTCCATCGGCGTCATTATCCAGTTCGGCGAGGCCTCAAAGCTGCTCGATACGATCGGCATTTCCGTCGACGAGGTGAAGAGCTCACCGCTGAAGGCGACGCCCAACTTCTACAAGCCGGCGAGCGAGGAAGCGCGCCAGGTCCTGAAAGACGTCGTCGACGACAGCTATGACTGGTTCGTCGACCTGGTGCGCGAGCGCCGCAACATGACGCCTGCACGTGCAATCACGCTCGCCGACGGACGCATCTATTCCGGCGCCCAGGCCCGGGAAAACGGCCTCATCGATGCCATCGGCGGCGAGGACGTCGCCATTTCCTGGCTCGAGACGGACCGCAATGTCGCCCCGGATCTGCCGGTGCGCGACTGGAAAAAGGACGAGGGAATTAACGACCTTCCCTTTTCCGCCGCAGTTATGCAAAAGTTTGCATGGTTGCTCGGCGACACGGCAGCCGCAACGCTCGGACGCGAACTCGGGCTGTTCCGCGACGGTGCGCCGCTTGACGGCCTAATCTCCGTTTGGCAGCCTTCCACCACAACACAAAACAATGAAAGCCAGGGGGCACCTCGATGATCAAGTCGGAGCTGGTCCAGCGGATCGCCGCACAGAATCCGCACCTTTACCAGCGAGACGTGGAGAAGATCGTCAACGCGATCCTCGACGAGGTGGTCGAGGCGCTGATGCGCGGCGACCGCGTCGAATTGCGCGGCTTCGGGGCCTTTTCGGTCAAGAACCGGCCGGCCAGGGTCGGCCGCAATCCGCGCACCGGGGAAAAGGTGAGCGTTACCGAGAAATACGTGCCGTTCTTCAAGACCGGCAAGGAGATGCGGGAGCGTCTGAACGGCGGCTCGGCCGGGGACGAGTGAAGCCGCCCCTATTGTCCTGTTATCAAGATAAGGAACTGGTCCTTTGAAACGATTGCTGTGGCTCCTGGTGGCGATCCCGGTCGGCATCGTCGTCGTCGTGGTGGCTGTTGCCAACCGGCAATTGGTGACCCTGTCGCTCGATCCCTTCGCGACGGACGCTCCGGCGCTGGTCGTCACCCTCCCGCTTTACATGTATCTGTTTGCCGCGCTGTTCGCCGGCCTCATCCTTGGCGGCGTCGGCGCCTGGATGAAGCAGGGCCGCTGGCGCCGCGAGGCCCGCGAGCGCCGCTATGAGGCGGTGCACTGGCACAAGGAGGCCGACCAGCTCCGCGAGGAGAAGGAACGCGCCCGGCCGGGTCCGGCCCTGCCGTCTCCGTCAAATCGCCGGGCGGCCTGACCTGACCCGGGGCAACATGGCCCCGCGCGCTTGCGACAGGACATTTCTTGAAGGAACGGGCGCTCGCAATTGCCGCGAGCGTCCCTTTCGTCGCGTGCCGATGACGGCATAGCGCCGTCCGCGCGGCGCCAGGCGGCACGGCGAAATTGCAGCGCCGCGCGCTGCCACCGCTGTTCTTAATCAAAAAATCGCAAAGCCCGCCAAAGGCCGGTTCTTTTGGCGGAATAAACCGGCTAGGCTCCCTGCACTTCCGAAACACCCGGGTGGAGGGACCCTATGGTTGGCGTCGTTATCGGATTTCTGGCCCTTGGCGTGGGCATCTACCTCTTGTTTCGCGGTGGCGGATCGACGACCCAGCCAACCACCTCCCAGGGACGGCTCGGACGAACGCTTGCCGCCCTCGGGCGCCGCGGCCTCGGCATCGTGCTCGCCGCCGTCGGCCTCTTCCTCCTCGCCTCCACCTCCTTCGTCTATGTCGACCCGGACGGCGTCGGCCACCTGAAGCGCATCTATGCCTTCGAGGAGCTGCCGCGCGGCCGCATCGTCGCGCTGGAGGGCGAAAAGGGTCCCCAGGCGGATATCCTCGGCCCCGGCTTCCATTTCATCCCCTTCGTGCGCGTCCTCTACGACTATGAGGAATTCGAGGTCCTGACCGTCCCGGAGGGCTACTACGGGCAGATCAAGGCCAATGACGGCCTGCCGATGCCGAGCGGCATGTACATCGCGCCGGCCTTCCCGGACGACAAGACCGAGGGCATGCTGGACGCCAAGACGTTCCTGACCTCCGGCGGCTACAAGGGACCGCAGGAGACGGTCCTGAAGCCCGGCCGCTACCGCCTCAACCGCTACCTGTTCGACGTGCGCGTCACCGAGGCGACCGAGGCGACGATCATCCCCAAGGGGTTCGTCGGCGTCGTCAAGTCGAACGTCGCCGCGCCCGGCATCGATTGCCATGAGGAGGTGGTCGCGACCGACGCCGCCCGCGGCGCGCTGACCGTGCCGCTGGTGCCCCGCGGCTGCGTCGGCATCTGGAAGGAGCCGCTTCTCCCCGGCGCCTACTACCTCAACCGCCAGGCCTATGAGGTGACGCTGGTCGACGTGCGGGTCCAGACCTGGGAATACAAGGGCGGCTACGTCAAGCGCATCATCGACCTCTCCGTCGACCAGGAGGGCAACATCCAGCAGGTCGAGCGCCAGGTCACCGAGGCGATCCCGCCGAACGCCGCCGACAAGGCCGTCTTCGTCAAGGTCGAAGGCTGGGACATCCCGCTGGAGCTGCGCGCCCTCGTCCAGGTCAGCCCCGACCACGCGCCGATCGTCGTCGGCTCCGTCGGCGGTCTGGAAGAGATCGAGAACCGCATCCTGACGCCTGCGATCAGGTCCATCGTGCGCAACGTCGCCGGCTCCACCGTGCGCGTGCCGATCAAGGAGGAGGGCGGCGGCATCGCCGTGCCGATCGAATACGAGGTCCGGCCGACCCGCGTCCTCGACCTCATCGAGAACCGCGAGGCGCTGGAGGAGACGATCGAGGCCAAGATCAAGATCGAGGGCGACAAGGCTGGCGTCGACATCCGCGAGATCCGCCTCGGCGAGCCGGCGATCCCGCCGGAGCTCCTGGTCTCGCGCCTGCGGGTCCAGCTCGCCGACCAGCTCTCCAAGGCCTATGACCGCGAGACGGCGGCCCAGCAGAAGCGCATCGAGACCGAGCAGGCCCGCTCCACCGCCAACGAGCAGCCCCGCCTCGTCCAGGCCCAGATCGCCGTCAAGGTCGCCAACCAGCGCGAACAGGAGCGCGAGGCTTTGGGCCGCGCGGAACGCAAGTTCCTGGAAGAACTCGCCAAGGGCCAGATGGCCCAGGCCAACGTCCTCGGCCAGGACCGGGTTGCGCTCCTGCAGGCCCTCGACAAGGTGCTCGGCAGCCTGGAGAGGAAACCCGAACTCGTCCAGATCGTCGGCAAGCTTGTGCCGAACACGGTGGTCGGCAACTCATCGGGTTTGGCCGGCGCCGCCGCCATCTTCGGCTCCAATTTCGGACAGGCGACCAGGGAGATCCCGACCGGCGCCGGAGGACGGTGACCGGCCGAGAGTCGCCCAAACGACGTCATCGCGAGCGCAGCGAAGCGATCCAGTGCGGCGTTTGAGGGTGGTCCCGACGCTCACCACACCCTCCTCCGTCACCCCGGACTTGATCCGGGGCCTATTGCCCACCTCGATGCGGTAGCCCGTCGCGGTTCTTGATGTGACCCACGCCAAGGCCAAGTGCTCTCAACAAACGGCATACCGCGTTGGCAGGGGCAATAGGCCCCGGCTCGGGGGCCGGGGTGACGACTGAGTGTTGGGCACGCGGGGTGCGCCCCAAGCTAACACGGAGCCTGCTGCCGACGCCCTATGGATTGCCGCGTCGGCCTTACGGCCTCCTCGCAATGACGTTGAAAAAACGAGGAAAATCTCTCTACCGTCATTGCGAGTGCAGCGAAGCGATCCAGTGCGGCATTTGAGGAGTGACCCCGGTGACCGCCACACCCTCTTCCGTCACCCCGGACTTGATCCGGGGCCTATTGCCCACCTCGACGCGGTAGCCCGTCGCGGTTCTTGATGTGACGCACGCCAAGGCCAAGTGCTCTCAACAAACGGCATACCGCGTTGGCAGGGACAATAGGCCCCGGCTCGGGGGCCGGGGTGACGGCTGAGTGATGGGCACGCGGGGCACGCCCCAAGTTAACACGGAGCCCGCTGCCAACGCCCTATGGATTGCCGCGTCGGCCTGTCGGCCTCCTCGCAATGACGTTGAAAATACGAGGAAAATCTCTCTACCGTCATTGCGAGCGCAGCGAAGCAATCCAGTACGGCCTCGCCGCCATCGATCCGTTCAAGGAAAAAACAAAGGGCGCCGCGATTGCCGCAGCGCCCTTCTTGATCGAATAGGCCGAACGCCGGATCAGGCCATCTTGTCGACCGTCGCGCCGGGGCCGGCGGCCGACGGGCTCTCATTGGCCTCGCCGCTCTCCGGCGCACCGGCGTCGTTCGCTGCTTCCGCGGGGGCCTCGCTCGCTTCCGGCTTCGGCGCCTTGGGGCCGCCCTTGGCAACGCCGACCATCGCCGGGCGCAGCACGCGTTCGCCGATGACGTAGCCGGACTGCACGACCTGCACCACGGTGCCGCTCGGCACGTCGGGGTTCGGCACCTCGAACATCGCCTGGTGCAGGTTGGGATCGAACTTCTCGCCGGCCGGGTCGAGCTTCTTGACGCCATGCTTTTCCAGCGTCTTCAGCATGTCCCGTTCCGTCATCTCCACGCCCTCAAGCAGACCCGAGAACGCCGCATCGGCGCCCTCGCGCGCTTCCGCGCCGACGGCATCGAGCGCCCGGCGCAGGTTGTCGCTGACGGTCAGCATGTCGCGCGCAAAGCTGGAGGCGGCGTAGTCGCGCGCATCGCGCAGCTCCTTGCCGGTCCGCTTGCGCAGGTTCTCCATCTCCGCCAGGGTCCGAAGGAGCTGGTCCTTCAGCTTGGCGTTTTCCTCGCTGAGCGCTGCGGCCGGATCGGCCGCATCCGCCTCCGGCTGCGCGGCGGTGTCGTCCGCAGCCTCGGTCTCGGGGGTCTTTCCCGTCTCGTCACTCATTGCAGTCCTCTTCGGGGTCCGCGTCCGGAGCCCTCTTTAAGCGGTGTCGGCGTATGAGCCCGTCCGTTGTTGAATATCCGGGTCGCGATATGCGGTCTCGGCCCGCCTCCGTCAAGGTTTGGCCACAAAAAGACACGGCAAAACCCGGGTCGGCGGGCCGGCCCGGGCAGCGACAGGCTGAACTGGAAGCCGGGATCAGACGGCGCCGTTGATCCAGTCGAGGAGGCGGCCCTTCGGCTGGGCGCCGACCTGCATGGAGGCGGGCTCGCCGTCCTTGAACAGGATCAGCGTCGGGATGGAGCGCACCCCGTATTTGATCGCCGTGTTCGGGTTCTCGTCGATGTTCAGCTTCGCCACCTTGACCTTGCCGGCCATCTCGGTGGCGATTTCCTCAAGCGCCGGCGCGATCATCTTGCACGGGCCGCACCATTCGGCCCAGAAGTCGACGACAACCGGCTCCGACGATTTCAGGACGTCGGCCTCAAAGGTCGAATCGGTGATTTTTTCGGTCGTCATGGGTGTCCTTCTTTCATGGCTTGCATCATGCGCGAGGCATGTCGCTCATTAGTTGGTTCGAAAGTAAGAACGCCGGACCGGAGCGTCAAGCACGGGCATTTCCGAAAAAGCGCGATCTTCAGGAAAGGATTTCGCCGGATCCCCCGGCTCTGAGCCGCTGGAGCGCGGCATCGAGCCGCGCCGCCTCGAGTTCGACAAGCGCCGGACCGGCGGTCCACAGGAGCGCGGCGCGGACCGTGCGTCCCGGATAGAGCGCCGACAGCACATGCCGGTAGAGCGCGAGCTGGACCACATAGTCCTCCGGGATCGCCGAATCGCCCGGCACCTCCCGGTTGGTCTTGTAGTCGACGATGAGCACGGCGTTGTCCGTCGCAATCAAACGGTCGATCTGGCCGGAGATCGAGAGCGTCTCGCCGCCATCGGTCCGAAGCGTGCCGACGATGGCGACTTCGGCCCGTCCCTCGGACGCAAAGACGTGGCGGAAGTCGGGATGGTCGAGGACCGAAAAGACCTCCGCGATGAGCCCCGCCCGGTCGGACTCCCCGAGATCCGGCGCGAGTTTCTCGAGCATCTTTGCCGTCATCTCCGGCCGCCTTTCTTCGGCAGGCCCCGGCAGGTGCTGCAGCAGCAGATGGACCAGCCGGCCGCGCTGCAGCGCGTCGATGCCGGGCGAAAGCGCGGCCGCCATCGCTTCCTGGGAGAGCCTGTTCTCATCCGCGGGCGGCGCGGAGGTGCCGCCGAAGGCGCGCGAGGGCGCGAGCGGTCGGATGCGCGGCGGCGGCGGAGCGGGCGTCGTCAACCAGTCGGGCCGCGGCACGGCAGGCACTGCCTCCGCCTCGTCGCCGGTTGCTTCCCGGGGCGGCGCGTCAATCTTGCGCCAGCGCCAGGCGGTCACCGCGCCCTCGGTATCCCGGATCTCCTCGGCCTCCGGCGAGAGCGATGCCTCGATGACCCGGTGCCAGATGGTGTCCGGCGGCGTCCGCGTGCCGCGATAGCCGCAGACGATCAGCCGGTCGCGCGCGCGCGTCATCGCCACATAGAGGAGCCGGCGGTATTCGTCCTCCTGGTCGCCCTTGTAGGCATCGATGGCGGCCCGGTGCCAGTCCGTCGAAGCCGGTTTGCCGGGCGTCCACACCGGTGCCTCGATGCTGCGTCCGCCGACCGTCAGCTCGCGCTGGAGGATCTTCGGCGCGTGGGCATGGCTGAACGGCGCGGAAGCGGGATCGACGAGGAAGACGACCGGCGCCTCCAGCCCCTTGGCGCCGTGGACGGTCATGATCCGCACCTCGCGCGCGACAGAATCCTGCTGGCGCTTGATCTCGGTCGGCGTCAGCGACAGCCACGACAGGAACCCCTGAAGGCTCGGCGTCTGGGTTTCCTCGAAGGACAGCGCCAGCGCCAGGAACGCGTCGAGCACCTCGTCGACCTCTGCGCCGAGCCGGCCGCGGAATTTCGCCCGCCCGCCGAAGGGGCCGAGGATGTCGGCGAAGAACTCGTAAGGCGGCACCCGGTCGGCCCGGCCGATGGCGCGGGCAAGCAGCCCGTGGCCCGCGGCGAATTGCGGCTCCTTGCGCCGAGCGAACAGGGCCTCGGCAAGGCTCGCATCCCGGTCGTGGCCAAGGTCGAAGAGGGTCTCTTCGTCGAAGCCGACGAGCGGGCTTTTCAGCACCTCGGCAAGGGAAAGGTCGTCGGCCGGCAGGAGCGCGGCGCGGCCGAGCGAGATCAGGTCCATGACCGCGATGTGGTCGGTGACGGCAAGCCGGTCGGAGCCGGCGGCCGGCACCTGCCGGTCCTTCAGCGCCCGGTTCAGCGCATCGACGAAGGCCCCGCGCTTGCGCACAAGCACCAGCACGTCGCCGGGGGTAATCCGCCGTCCCGTGCCTTCCAGCCGCGCGCCGGAGGCGATCCAGCCGGCGACAGTGTCGGCGATGCGCTCGGCCAATCGCCGCGCCGGCTCCGCCGGGCCCTCATGGTCGAGCGGCTCGGTCCAGTCCTCCGGTTCGGTGACGGTCTCCGCCTCCATCAGCGGCCAGACCTCGACGAGGCCCGGATCGCCCCGCCGGATCGCCTCGTGGATCGGCGCGGCGGGCGGCTCCGATAGCCCTTCATGGTGTTCCGGCGCGGCAAAGACCGTATCGACGGCGGCGAGCACATCGGGCGAGGACCGGAACGACAGGTTCAGCCGCTCGTCATGGAAGGCGAGGCCGGCGTCCCGTGCCGCCCGCCCGAAGGCCTTGCGCTTTTCGCCGAAGAGGCGGGGGGCGGCGCCCTGGAACGAATAGATCGACTGCTTTTCGTCGCCGACGGCAAAGACCGTCGGCGGCCGCTCGCGCCGCCCTTCGCCGGAAAAGAAGTCGCCGACGAGCTGGGTGATGACGTCCCATTGCCGGGGGCTGGTGTCCTGGCCTTCGTCGACCAGCACGTGATCGAGGCCGAGGTCGAGCTTGTACTGCACCCAGCGCGCGGCCTCCGACGAGGAGAGGAGGTCGGCGGTGCGCGAGACGAGGTCATCGAAGTCGAGGAGCCCGAGGGCGGCCTTCCTGGCCTCGTAGCGGGCGATGACCGCCTCCGCGAGCCGGGAGATCGCGGCGGTCGCCTCCACCGTGATCGCGGCGCGATACCGGTCGAGGACGTCCCCCAGCCGCTCGCACTCGGCCCCCAGCCGCTCTTCCAGGTCGGGAAAGACGTCCTTGATCGCCTTGGTGGCGAATCCCCTTGCCGTGCGCGGGCTTTCGTTCTGCGTGAAAAAGACCTGCGTCCACGCTGCGAGTTTGGCTTCCGGATCGTGCTCGCCAAGGGCGGCCCTGAGGCGGTCCAGAAGCTTGGCATCGGTCGCCTTGTCGGAGGCTTCAAGCTCCGGCAATAGACCGGCGAGGAACCCGGACGAGAACGCCTGCGATTGGTCGGCCTCTGCCGCGATGGCGCGCGGCGTTTGGCCGGACTCAAGCCCGAAATCTGCGGCGAGCGCGGCGATCCCCGCGTCGAGCGAGCCGGACGCTGCGATGAAGCGCGACAGGGTCTCGCGTTTCGCCACAAGTTCGGCAATCGCCTCCTGAAAGCTCCAGTCGCTCGCCCGTGCCATCACCGTCTGCAGGGCGTCTGCCAGCCGGCCCTCGGGCTGCTCGGCTGTCCGGTGGAGGAGGGACGCCTGCGCCTCGGCCAGAAGCTCGGCCTGGCCGCGGTCGTCGAGCACCTCGAAATGGCCGGCGACGTTGGCTTCCAGCGGAAACTGGTGCAGCAGCGCCTCGCAAAACGCATGGATGGTCTGGATTTTCAGGCCGCCCGGCGTTTCCAGCGCCCGGGCAAAGAGGCGTCGAGCGCGGACCAGACCCTCGCGGCCGGGGCGCCGGCCTTCCAGTTTTTCGAGTTCTTCGGCAAGCGCTGCGTCGTCGAGCCGGGTCCAGCCGCTGAGCCGGTCGAAGACGCGGGTCGCCATTTCCGCCGCCGCGGCCTTGGTAAAGGTGAGGCAGAGGATGCGCCCCGGATCGATGCCGGCAAGGAGCAGCCGCACGACGCGCTGGGTCAGCACGAAGGTCTTGCCGGACCCGGCATTGGCGCCGACCCAGGCCGACGCGAAGGGGTCGCAGGCGCGGGCCTGGCGGGCAAGGGTGTCGGCGGGGATCGCGCTGGTCATGCCTCGTCCCCTCCGCCGAGCGACCATTCGGCGACCCGCGCCAGATGGTCGTAGTCGCCGGCAAAGCGCCGCTCGAACATCGGCCGCGCGCGAGAACGATAGCCGGTCGCCGGGTTCCGATAATGCGCGACGAGGGCGGCGAGTTGGGCGACGGCCTGTGCCGCGAGCGCTTCCGCATCGCCGTCCCGGCCGCGGGACTGGAAAAAGTCGACCGCCCGCGCGTCCTTCAGCGCTACATAGGCGATCTCCGCGACGGTTCCGGCGGGAAGGCCGTCGAACCCGCCGCGCTCGGCCATCGCCGCTTCCAGCGGCAATTGCGGGGAAAGCAGCGCATCGACCTGCTTGCCGGAGGGCAGGGTGCCGGTCTTGTAGTCCAGCAGCGCCAGCCGCCCGTCGGCAAGGACGTCGATCCGGTCGGCCCGGCCGCGCAACCGGAACGCGGCGTCCGGTAGCGCGATCTCCATAGAACCGCCGATCTCCACGAAGGAGCGGGCAAGCGTCGACGCCCGCGCGCGCTCCCAGTCGAGGAAGGCGCCGGCGATGCGCGAAAAGCGTGGCCACCAGAGGGCATGGATGTCGGGAAAGACTTCCAGCTCCGCAAAGTGCCGGCGCCCGATTTCCATCAACGCGTCCAAAGCCGTCCCATCGAGCGGCGTCGCCGCTACGCGGCTGCGGATGAAATCGGCGAAGATCGCATGCAGCACCGTACCGCGCTCGGCAAGGTCGGGGACTCCGCCGATCTCGTCCAGGGGATCGAGGCGGAGCACATGCCTTGCGTAGATCGCGTAGGGGTCGCGGATCAGCGTCTCGATCTCCGTGACCGAAAGACTGGCAGGCCGCGCGGCGAGCGGTGGCGCCGGCTCCGGCCGGACGACGGGCCTTGCGGCGTCCGAACTGCCGTCGAGGCCGCGCGCGAACGTCAGATACGTCTCTCCCCGCGCGGTCATCGCCGCGTCCGCCTCCTTGCCGACGACGGCGCGCAGCCGCTGCAGCCAGCGCGAGGCAACGCTCGGCGCGCCCTCCTTGCGCAGCGACCGGGAAAGGACCACGCGCGGCGCGCCGAAGCCTTGCGCGAAATCGTGGGCGGCCAGGCCGATCCGCCGCTCCGGCGCCTCCAGCCCGAGGTCGCGCCGCATCGGCCGCGACAGCCAGGGATCGGAGCGCGTCGCGGCCGGCCAGTCGCCCTCCACGAGCCCGCCAAGCACCAGCCGGTCGACGCTCTGCAGCCGCGCTTCCAGCGGCCCCCAGATGGATATGCGCGGGTCGGCCGGGATGTTGGGCCTGACAGCGATGCCGTCCATCAGCGCGCGCAAGAGCGCCGGCCAGTCGGAAGCAGCGACGGGAAAGTCGGTGACGTCGAGCTCTGAGAGCTCGGTGAGGAACCCGGCGAGCCGCGTGCCGGCGGCGGGATCTGCAAGCTGGGCAAGGGCGCCCGTGTCATCGCAAAGGACCCGGTTGAGGACCTGGATTTGCGCGGAGACGAGATCGCCGACGCTGACGGGGCCTTGGCCGAGCGCTTCCAAAGGCGACAGGGCCTCGGCGATGCGCGCGCCCAGATCGGCGATCCGGTCCCAGTCGGCATCGCAGAGCCGGCACACGGCGCGATGACGGTGTCGCTGTGGAGCCTCCCGCCCGGCTTTCAGGGCCGCGACGGCGGCGCAGAGGCCGGCACTGCCGTCGCGGGTGCGCGGGCCCCGCAGGACCGCGATTTCCAGCAGCCGCGTGCCATGCCTGAGGTCCTCCGCGGACAGCCCGAAGCGGGCAAGGGGGTGTTTTAAAACAGCAAGCAGCGTCACCGGATCGAAGCCGGAAAGGGCGAGGTCTGCGAGCAGCCGGGCCAGCACCGCCGGCGGCGTGCCGGAAAGCGGCCGGCCGGCGGAATCGTCGACGGAAATCTCCCAGCGCAGCAGGTGCCGCGCCACCCGGCGGGCCAGCACGCGGTCCGGCGTGACGAGCGCGGCGGTCTGCTTCTCCGCGACCGCCTCGCGAAGCGCGATGGCGACGGCGAGCGCCTCTTCCTCCTCGCCCCGCGCCTCGATAAGGGCAACGCCGGCAAAGGCATCGGCGATGTCCGCGTCGACAATTCCGAGGTCGCGCCAGCCTTCCGTCGCCTCGGCGGGTCGCAGCGCTTCGTTGACGAGCCGCATGCGCGTGGACCGATCCGCATCGCCGTTCTCCGGTCCGAGCGCCGCGACGTCTTCTCGCCTGATGCCGATGCGGGCAATCAGTTGCCGCATGCCGAATTGCGGATGGCTCGGGGCCGCGGCCTCCGCCTCCCGGTCGCCGATGGCCTCCCAGGCATCGTCCCCCAATCGCCGGTCGAGGCCGGGAAGCACCACGGCGCCGTTCGGCAGATGCGCGATGGCGGCAAGGAGATCTGCGGTCGCCGGCGCCGAACCGGTCGAGCCGGCGGCAATCACCGGACCCGTCGGGGGGTGGTCGCGCAGGCGCCGCGCGGCGGTCTCGATCGCCCGGTCGCGGTGCATTCCGGGATCGGCGAGCCCGCGCTCGGCGAGATAGGCCGGCCAGTGCTCGGTGACGATCTTCAAAAATTCCAGGCTGATCTGCCAGTAGCGGGCATAGTCCTCCGGCACCAGCGAGAACAGGCGATGCCAGTCGGCGCGCTCGGTCGCCACCTGGTCCATGAGCCGGATGAGGTCGTCGGCAAGCCGCGCGGCGTCGGCCGGCGAAGCCGGGATCGAGATCTCGCCCTCGATATGGGGCATCAGGTCCCGCGCGACCCGCTCGGTCCAGGAAAGCACCAGCCGGGAGACGACGAGGCGCCGTTCCAGATCGCCGATATTGGGTGGCAGGGCCGTCTCGTCGGCGAGCGTCGCCTCGTCGATGTCGTCCTCGCCGTCGACGTCGCCGATCGGCGTGATGCGCGGCAGGATAGCCGCCCGGCCGCCGAGCTCGGAGAGGAAGACACCCCGAAGCGCCCGCGCCGCGCGCCGGGTCGGCACGAAGATGCGCACATCGGCAAGCGCCAGCGGATCGTCGTCAAGCGTGAAGCCGGGAACCAGCTCGCCGGAGAAGAGCCCGCGCACCAGCGTCGGCAGGAACGGGGACTCGGGCGGGATCGTCAGGACGCGGGGCCTCGCTCCGCAGTCGCCGCCCGTCGGTCCCTGTTCTCCGGCCATGTCTGTCCCGTCCTTAGCTCATGGCAACCGCGCGGCGTCACGGTCGCCGAATCCCTCGCCGGATGGTACGCGCGCCAAGGGGCACACAAAAGGGGATAGCGATGGGGATGGAACGGGGATTCGGGAGGGATCGGCTGTGGATAGATTGTGGAATCGATGGGGACAAACCGGCGGCGCCTCTCACTCAGCCGTCACCCCGGGCGGAGCGAAGCGGAGACCCGGGGCCTATTGTCCCGATCCGCACGGTATGCCGCGTGGTGATGGAAGGGGAAGCCGCGCGAATGCTGGTCTGCGGCAAGACCCTCAACGGGCTGCCGTGTTGAGGTGGGCATTGGATACCGGGTCTGCGCTGCGCTCCGCCCGGCATGACGACAGAGTACCAACGCGATGTCATTGCGAGTGCGCGCAGCGCGCGTGGCAATCCAGGGGCCGAATACTCAGAGCAAGTGGCTCTGGATCGCCGCACTCGCTACGCTCGTTCGCGATGACGACAACCTCGGGGCCTAGCCGCCCCTACAGCGCGCTCTCCAGGATCGCGGCTTCGGCTTCGCGGATCGCCTTTGGCGTTCCCACATGCAGCCAGATGCCTTCCATGCGCACGCCGAAGAGGCGCTCCGCCTCGATGGCCTTGTCGAACAGGGTGTTGAGCGAGAACGGGCCGTCCGGCGCGCCCTCGAAGAGCCGCGGGTGGAGGATGGCGACGCCGGCATAGACGAAGGGGGCGACGGAGCGCTCCTTGCGCCGGCGCACTTCGGCGTTCGGCGTCATGAAGAAATCGCCATGGCCGTCATAGCCGAAGGCGTTGACCATGGGCGCGAGCAAGAGCAGCGCGTCCATGCGCGCCTCGTCCCAGGCCTCGATCAGGAGCTCCAGATTGGGCGTCGCCCCCTCGACCCAGAAGCTGTCGGAGTTCATCAGCAGGAACGGCTCCGGCCCAAGCATCGGCAGAGCCTTCTTGAGCCCGCCGCCGGTGTCGAGCAACTGCCGGCGCTCGTCGGAGATCACGGGCTTCGGCACGCTGCGGTGCGAGACGTGCACCTCGACGAAATCGGCCAGGTAATGGACGTTGACGACGACGTCGGTGATGCCTGCGGCTGCCATGCGGTCGAGCCCGTGGTCGATCAGCGCCTTGCCGGCGACCTCGATCAGCGGCTTCGGGGTGGTCGCGGTCAGCGGCCGCATGCGCTTGCCGAGACCGGCGGCAAGCATCATCGCCCGGGTCGGGCGAAACGGAGTGCTGGGGGACACCATTCTTTATGCTCTCAGGAACCGGAGGGGCCGTTCAGGTCCGATTGGAGGACGCTGTCATACCAGAGCCGCACGGCTGAGAGAACGGGGTGTTTGAGCGATCGTTTCAAATAGTTTTTCAAACGTGGAAAATGCTTCAGGTAGTCGGGCTTGCCGTCGCGGTCGTTGAGCCGGGCGAAGATGCCGAGCACCTTGGTCGCCCGCTGCGCCGCCGCGATCGCATGGGCGGTGCGGAACGCGGGCTCGTCGAAGCCGGGGTCCTGCTTCCGGCGCAGGGCGATGTAGCGGTCGAGGAGTGCGACCTCCAGCGCCTCCGGCACGGTGATGCGCGCGTCCTGGGTCAGCGAGGCGACGTCATAGGCGGCCGGACCGATCAGCGCGTCCTGGTAGTCGAGGAGGCCGATGTGGGCGATGCCCTTGCGCTGCGGCAGCCAGATCAGGTTGGGCGAATGGAAGTCGCGCAGCACCCAGCTCGACTCGGTCGCCTCCAGCGCGGCGAAGGGCTCTTCCCAGGCGGCAAAGAAGGCCTGGCGTGTCGCCGCGTCGGCCGGGGCGCCGGTGACATGGGGCAAGTACCAGTCGATGAGAAGGCTGATCTCGATGGTGAGCCCCCGTCGGTCGAAGGGCGGCACGCGATGGCTGGTGCCGTCGGCAAGCGCGATCTCCTCCGGCAAGTTGCGCCCGTGCAGAGCGGCGAGCACCTCGACGGCGGCCAGGTAGCGTTCCGGGATCGGGCCGGCCGCATCGATGACGCCCTCGGTGCCGAGGTCTTCAAGGAGCAAAAAACCGGCATCGAGGTCGGCGGCGAGCACCCTAGGTGCCGAAAACCCGGCATCGCGCAGCGTTTCGCCGACGGCAACGAACGGCCGGACGTCCTCGGCGAGATGGGCGATGCGGCTGTAGGGGAGGCCGTCCTGGACCGGCGGGCCGTCCGGCTGGGCGGGCGCGTTCATGGCAACGGCGTTTTGGCTATCGCGCCGGATGCGTTCGTAGCTGCGCGTCGAGGCATCGCCCTGCAGGAATCGGCGGACCGCTGCGGTCCAGCCGGCATCGTCGAGAAACCGGCGCAGGGAAAGACTGCGCTCCAGCCGCGTCTTCCAGCTTCCGGAGGGGGCCGAAAGGGTGACCATGCGGGCGTTCGGATCGTCGCGTTCTTCCAGGGAAAGCTCCAACCGGTCGACGGGCAGCCGCCCCTCGGCCCGGTCCGGCCATTCGATGAGCGCGGCCCCCGTCAGCATCGCCTCGTCGAGGCCGACCTCTTCCAGTTCGTCCGGATCGGCGAGCCGGTAGAGGTCGAAATGGGTGACGGTGAGCCGGCCGAAATCATAGCCTTGCGCCAGCGTGAAGGTCGGGCTCGGCACTTCAAGCTCCGGATCGTCGGCAAGGGCGCGCAGGACGTAGCGGGCAAAGGTCGTCTTGCCGGCGCCGAGATCGCCGGAAAGCGCGATCACGTCGCCCTTGCGGAGCGCCATGGCGACGTCCTCGGCAAGGAGACAAAGCGCCGCCTCGTCGGCAATGAGGATGGTGACGTCGTCGCTGTCCGCCATCGGCTCCTATCTTCGGTCAGGAGCGCCCGGCGCCGGCCGCCGGGACGCCGTTTGCCGCGGTTCCGTCCGGTGCCGCGATCGCCGCCGGGCTCGCATCGCCATGGCCGGGCGCCGGCTCAAAAGGGAACAGGCACGTCACCGTCGTTCCCTCGCCCTCGCGCGAGGCGATGTCGACGACGCCCCGGTGCGCCTCCACGAAGCTTTTGACGATGGCAAGCCCGAGGCCGGGTCCCCGCCGGCGGTTGCCGGTGGTGCGGCTGACGAAGCGGTCGAAGACGTTCGGCATGAAGTCCTGGGGGATGCCGCAGCCATGGTCGCGCACGGTCAGGCTGACGCCCTCGCCGCTGCGCCGGGCGATGATCTCGACCAGCCCGCCATGGTCGGAATAGACGATGGCGTTGGAGAGCAGATTGTAGAGCACCTGGCGGATGCGCTTTTCGTCGGCCGTGAAGTGGCCGATGTCGTCCGGGATGTCGGTCGTAATGCGGATCTCCGACTCCCGGATGCGGTCCTGCAGGCCCTCGATCGCGGCCGTCGCCGTCTCGCCGATGTCGACCTCGCCGAGGTGCAGTTCCATGATCCCGGCATCGAGCGTCGCCAGGTCGAGGATGTCGTTGATGATGGCCAGCAGCGCCGCCGACGAGGAGCGGATATAGTCGGTGTATTCCTGCTGCTTGTCATTGAGCTCGCCGAATTTCGGGTCATTGAGGAGCTGGGCGAAGCCGATGATGTTGGTCAGCGGCGAGCGCAGCTCGTAGGAGACGTGCTGGATGAAGGTGTTCTTCAGCTCGTCGGCCTGCTGCAGCGCCTCGTTCTTGTCGACGAGCGCCCGCTCCACATGGACGGTGTCGGTGACGTCGACGAACGTGACCAGCGTCGCCCCGTCCGGCAGCGGCAGGGTCGCGTAGTCGACGACGGTGCCGTCGCCGCGCTCCATGCGCCCGGCGATCGGGGTGCGGGTTTCGGCAAAGCCGGTGACGGTGGCGTTGAGCCGCTGCCAGGTCGGCGCGTCGTCATGGATGCGCCGGCACTGCTCGATCACCTGGGCGATGTGCGGGCGGTCCTCCAGCGTCGTCTCGTCGAGGCGCCAGATCGCCACGATCGACGGGTTCCAGAGCCGCAGCCGCCCGTTGGAGCCGAACACGGCGACGCCTTCCTGGAGATTGTCGAGGGTTTCCCGCTGCACCCGGATGAGGGCGTTGTAGCGGCTCTCCAGGTCGAGTTTTTCGGTGACGTTCTCATAGACATAGGTGACGCCGCCCTGCGGGTGCGGGTTGGCGACGACGCGCACCGTGCGCCCGTCCGGCAGGTGCCACCAGTGCTCGATCGCCCCGACCTCGCGATAGGCATCGAGGATCGACTTCTTCCAGGACCGGAAATCAGCCTGCTCCGGCAGTTTGCGGTCCTGGCGCAGCCGGTCGAGGATGGCGCTGTCCTCCGGCGCCGATTCCAGGAACGCCGGGTCGAGGCCCCACAGGTCGCGATAGGCGGCGTTGTAGAAGGTGAGCCGCCGGTCGGCGCCGAAGATGGCGACGGCGGTCGCCAGTTCGTCGAGGGTGCGGGCGTGGAAGTCGAGGGTGCGGCGCAGGTCCGCCTGCATCTTTTCCAGTTCGCTGACGTCGATGGCGATGCCCGCCTGGCCCTCGTCGCCGGCGACGTCGAGGACGTCGAACAGCTTGCGGTCGCCGGCGACCACCACCGGCAGCCGCTTGCGGAACACCGGGTCGGTGGCGTGGTGGCCCTCCATCAGCTTGCGCGCCGCACCGTCGAGGAGTTCGTTGCCGGCCCGCGCCGCCTGGACCTGGTTCGGCGCCTCCACGGCCTCGGCATAGGCCTCGTTGACCCACAGGAAGCTGCCGTCCGGATTGCGGATCCAGCACGGGTTCGGCATGGCGTCGAGCAGCGCCCGCATGGTCTCCACCATGCTGGTCAGCTTCTCGTGCTCGGCGACCATCAGCGCATGCGCCTGGCGCTCGCCGGTGAGGTCCCGGAAACGGGCGATGGCGCGGCCGCTGGCGGTGCGCCCGACGGCTTCCACGAGGCCGCCGCTGGTCGTCGTCACGGTGAGCGCGAAGCCTTCGCCGTCATCGCGCAGGTCGGCGAGCGCGTGCTCCAGCCGGGTGGCGGCATCGGGCGTCAGCCATGTGCCGAAGGCCAGGAAGGCGGCCGGGCTCTCCGGCGCGCCGGAGCCGCCGCCGAGGCTGCCGATCACGGTCGGCTTGCCGGTCGACCGGTGCCAGATGACGTTGCGCTGGTCGTCGGTGTCGAGCAGCGCCTCGGCCTGTTCGACGCTCGCCTGGAAGTCGGCGATGCCGCGCTCCAGGCGGGCGATATCCTCCTCGGCCCGGCGCCGGTTGCGGATCAGGATCGCCGCACTGAACACGGCGAAGGTCAGCGCACCGAGCAGCGAGACGATCCACAGCACTTCCAGCGAGCCGAGCTGGGTCGGAAAGCGCTGCGCCAGGTCCTGGGCCCTGGCGGCGGTTATCGGGAGAAAACAGGCTGCGAGCGGCAGGACCTTCAGGGCCGGGTGCGGTGACCCGGATTGTCGCGAGGAGTTCCCCCGACGCCTCCCGCCATGTTTCGGCATATGGAAAGACCTTTCGCCGCCTTCGGTCTTTGCAAGACGTGACACCTGATGAAACGAGCCGGCGCCCCAGCCTCAAGGCCGCCGATTCGATCCACCATAACCGGATTGGGAGGTCAGCCGTAAGAGTCCATAAGGAGAACGAAGGGCATTCTTTGCCGCGAATATGGCCGCGCCCGGAACGCAGCCGGCCGCGGCGATCGGGTGATGCCGCGGCCGGGGCCGGAAAAGCGTTTTGGTTTCAACGCAGAGCGGGCGTTGCCGCCGGAAACCCTAGTATTTGTAGTGATCGGATTTGAACGGACCGGACTTGCCGACGCCGATATAGGAGGCCTGTTCGTCGGTCAGTTCGGTCAGCGTGACGCCGAGCTTCTTCAGGTGCAGCCGGGCGACCTTCTCGTCGAGATCCTTCGGCAGCACATAGACCTGGTTCTCGTATTTGCCGTCATTGTTCCACAGCTCCATCTGCGCCAGCACCTGGTTGGCGAAGGAGGCGCTCATGACGAAGCTCGGATGGCCGGTGGCGTTGCCGAGATTGACCAGCCGGCCCTCCGACAGGAGGATCATGCGCTTGCCGTCCGGGAACTCGATCAGGTCGACCTGCGGCTTGATGTTGGTCCACTTGAAGTTCTTCAGGGAGGCGACCTGAATCTCGTTGTCGAAGTGGCCGATGTTGCAGACGATGGACATGTCCTTCATCGCCCGCATGTGGTCGATGGTGATGACGTCCTTGTTGCCGGTGGCGGTGACGAAGATGTCGGCCTGCGGCGCGGCATTCTCCAGGGTCTGCACGTCGAAGCCGTCCATCGAGGCCTGCAGGGCGCAGATCGGGTCGATCTCGGTGACGATGACCCGGGCGCCGGCGCCGCGCAGGCTCTGGGCCGAGCCCTTGCCGACGTCGCCATAGCCGCACACGACCGCGACCTTGCCGGCCATCATCACGTCGGTCGCCCGGCGGATGCCGTCGACGAGGCTCTCGCGGCAGCCATAGCGGTTGTCGAACTTCGACTTGGTGACGGAGTCGTTGACGTTGATGGCCGGGAACGGCAGCTCGCCGCGCTCCTGCATCTGGTAGAGCCGCATGACGCCGGTGGTCGTCTCCTCCGAGACGCCCTTGAGGGAGTCGCGGATCCTGGAGAACCAGCCCGGGTTCTTTTCAAGCCGCCGCTTGATGGTGGCGAAAAGGGCCTCCTCTTCCTCGTTCGACGGGTTGGCGAGGACGGACGGATCGTTCTCGGCCTTGGCGCCGAGGATGACCATCAGGGTCGCGTCGCCGCCGTCGTCGAGGATCATGTTGGCGGTCTCGCCATTGCCGAAGTCGAAGATCTTGTCGGCGTAGTCCCAGTACTCCTCCAGCGTCTCGCCCTTGACGGCGAAGACGGGCACGCCGGCTTCCGCGATCGCGGCGGCGGCATGGTCCTGGGTGGAGAAGATGTTGCACGAGGCCCAGCGCACGTCGGCGCCGAGCGCCTTCAGGGTCTCGATCAGCACCGCGGTCTGGATCGTCATGTGCAGCGAGCCGGCGATGCGGGCGCCCTTCAGCGGCTGCGCCGCGCCGTATTCCTCGCGGCAGGCCATCAGGCCCGGCATCTCGGTCTCGGCGATGGTGATCTCGGTGCGGCCCCACGGGGCGAGCGAAATGTCCTTGACGGTGTAGTCGGCGGTCATGAAGGGGATCTCCCGGTAATGGGTGTCGCTGGAGCCGGAGGTGCTCACGGTCCCGTCGGTCGGGCGCGGCGCCGGTGCTCCGTCATTGAGGCGAGCCGGATGCGGACGGCAGAAGCCGGCCGGCATCCCGTGCGCGGTCGAACCGGGTTATAGCC
Source organism: Rhodobium gokarnense (assembly GCF_025961475.1). NCBI lineage: Bacteria > Pseudomonadati > Pseudomonadota > Alphaproteobacteria > Hyphomicrobiales > Rhodobiaceae > Rhodobium > Rhodobium gokarnense. The sequence continues at coordinate 71,525 of NZ_JAOQNS010000009.1, forward strand.
AAAACGCCCGCGGCATTCAATAAAGACATAAAGATTTCTTTATGCAGTAATGAATCATTCGTTTCCACAAGGGCTTGCGCCAGGAGAAGGGCCCGCGGAACGGCTCTTTGAAAGAAGGAAGCCGGGTCGGTCAGGCGAAATTGCCGCTATTCGGCCTCGTCGAACCGCCCTTCGACGAGCTGCACGAGCGCGTCCATGGCGGCCTCCGCATCGGCGCCTTCGGCGGTCACGGTGATGGTGGAGCCGGGGGCGGCCGCCAGCATCATCAGGCCCATGATGGAGGTTCCGGGCACTGACTGGCCGTCGCGGCTGACGATGATGTCGGCATCGAAGGTTTCCGCGCATTTGACGAATTTGGCCGAGGCGCGGGCGTGCAGTCCCCGCTTGTTGACGATGGGAAGGCACCGCGAAATCATTTCCGGCGGCGCTCCATGGACGTCACGCTCCTATTGCAGCCCGGCGAGCACCTGGCTCGCCACGCTGATATATTTGCGGCCGGACTCCCGGGCTTCGGTGATCGCGTCCGACAGCGACTTTTCGCCGCGCACCGAGACCAGCTTGATCAGCATGGGAAGATTGACGCCGGCGATCACTTCGACCGACTGCTCCTCCATCACCGAGATGGCGAGGTTGGAGGGGGTGCCGCCGAACATGTCTGTCAGCACGATGACGCCGGAGCCGTCGTCCGCGCCCTTGACCGCGTCGATGATGTCCTGGCGCCGCTTTTCCATGTCGTCGTCCGGCCCGATCGAAATCGCCGCCACCCGCTCCTGGGGTCCGACCACATGCTCAAGTGCAGCTTTGAATTCCTCGGCCAGCCGTCCGTGTGTGACGAGGACGAGTCCGATCATGGGTTCACTCGCTGTTTTTGGTCATTACGCGCCGGCGGCCCGATTGGATTGCCGGACCACTCGCGCTGTCGCGCCGTGAACTGACCATCTTGCGGTTTCGCTTTCGCAGCGCAACAGAAAAATGCGTGCCGCCGCAATTGTCTCCGGCGCTATGGCAGCGGTGCCACTCACGCCGCCGGAATGTCCTGCGGATCGAGGCCGTCAAGGGCCGCGCGGACCAGCCTCGTCGCCTCCGCGCCGCCGTCGCGGACCGGCTGGCGCGGCAGGCGGACGCCGCAAAGGACCGTCGTGAGCTCCGCCGGTTCCGGCATCCGCTCAAGCCCGTCCTTGCCGACGATGTCGACGACGAGCCGGATGACGCAGGCCGGCTCGTGGGCGATCTTCAGGATGCCGCGGCCGCGCAGTTCGATGAGGCCTGCAAGGGGCTTCGGCGCGCGCGCGATCAGACGGCCGTTGACGGCACTGACCTCCACCCGGTCGTCGGCGACGAGCGCTCCGAACAGGCCGTCGCCCGGCCGTTGCAGTAATGTCCAGGCGAGCAGCGACTTGCCGCTGCCCGACGCCCCGCGGATGAGGACACCGGATGGTCCGAGAAGGAGCGCCGTTGCGTGGGTCTGGAAGGGGGCTTCGGCCATGGGGTCATCCCATCCGGAGGCGCGGTTCACGCCGGCAGCCGGACGACCATGCGCGCCCCGGCGATCCGGCTCTCGCCCGTCTCCCGGTCGGTGGTCGTGCGGTTGCGGGCGCGGATGGTGCCGCCATAGGCCTCCACGATCTGCTTGGAGATCGACAGCCCGAGGCCGGAATTGTTGCCGAAGGCATCGCCGTCCGGCCGATCGGTGTAGAAGCGCTCGAAGATGCGGTCGGTGTTCTCCGCCCGGATGCCGGGGCCGTCGTCTTCCACGGCGATCTCCACCATCTCCTCCTTGCGCGACAGGATCACCCGGACGGTGCCGCTCTTCGGCGAGAAGGACTTGGCGTTGTCGATCAGATTGTTGAGCACTTGCGCCAGGCGCCCGTCGTGGCCGGTGACGACGAAGGCGCCCTTCATCGCCGGCTTCGGCTCGTTGACGATGAGGGCGACGACCGGTTCGCCCTCGTGGCGCACCTGGCCGGCCATGTGGACGACGGCGTGGGCGAGTTCGGCCATGTCGAAGGGTTCCGCGTCGACGCGCGAGAGTTCGGCATCGAGCCGCGAGGCATCGGCAATGTCGCTGATCAGGCGGTCGAGTCGGCGCACATCGTGCTCGATCACCTGCAAGAGCCGCTCGCGCGCCTCCGGCTTCTTGGCGAGCGGCAGCGTCTCCACGGCGCTGCGCAAGGAGGTCAGCGGGTTCTTCAGTTCGTGGGCGACGTCGGCGGCGAACTGCTCGATGGCGTCGATCCGGTTGTAGAGCGCGTTGGTCATGTTCCGAAGCGCCTGGGAGAGATTGCCGATCTCGTCCTGGCGGTCGGAAAAGTCCGGGATCTGCTGGCGCGCCGAGACGCCGCGGCGCACGCGCTTGGCCGCCGCCGCAAGCCGGCGCAGCGGCGCCGCAATGGTGCTGGCAAGCAGGACCGAGAGTACCAGCATGACGATGGAGGCGACGAGGAACACCCGGAAGATCGCCATCCGCTCGGCGCTGACGATGGCGTCGATGTCGCCGCCCTGGGTCGACAGGAGGAGCGAGCCGAGGACGGCCCGGAAGCGCTGGATCGGCACGGCGACGGAGACGATCATCTCGCCCTTGTCGTTGACCCGGACGATGCTCGCCGGCGAGCCGGAAAGGGCGGTGTCGACCTCCGGATAGGCGCGCCCGTCGGCGCCGGTCAGCTCCTGGTAGGCCGGCAGCTCGCGCGAGCGGATCCAGAACAGGAACGACTGCCAGAGTTCGCCGAGCCAGCCGATCTCGCCGTCGCGTGCCGGCGGCAGGTCGAAGCGCAGCACCTGGCCGCGCGAATAAAGGTGCCGGCTGTCGAGGATGAGGATGCCGTCGCGGTCATAGATGCGCGCCCGCGTCTTGGTCGGCGTGATCAGCCGGCGCAGGATCGGCGCGATCTTTTCCGGATTGATCGGGAAATCGAGGGCCTGCAGCGTGTCCTCGGCCGGCGCGATGGTCTCGCCGACCTGCAGCTCCAGGAGCCGCTCCGGGTCGACCGTCATGGTGTCGCTGTCGGCGGTCGAAGAGGTGGCGATGGCGCCGGCGATGATCTCGCCCTGGGTGAGCAGGCTCTCCACCCGCGCATCGATCAGCCCGGCGCGGAACTGGTTGAGGTAGAGGATGCCGGAGACCAGCGCCAAAAGGCCGAACAGGTTCAGGATGACGATGCGCCGGGTCAGGTTGGAAAAGACGTGGATGCCGAGGCCGCGGGCGATGCGCGCGGACAGGTGGCGCCACAGCCGGAGCCGACGCTTCAGCCCGCGCTTGTCGTGGGGCGCCTCCGGCACCGTCGCGCCGGTTTCGGCATCGATCGCCATCTGAGAGGGCTATACCTCCTTGAAGCGGTAGCCGACGCCATAGAGCGTCTCGATCATGTCGAAGCTGGTGTCGACCACCTTGAACTTCTTGCGCAGCCGCTTGATGTGGCTGTCGATGGTGCGATCGTCCACATAGACCTGGTCGTCATAGGCCGCGTCCATCAGCGCGTTGCGGCTCTTGACGACGCCCGGTCGCTGGGCGAGCGCGAAGAGGATCAGGAATTCCGTCACCGTCAGCGTCACCGGCCTTCCCTGCCAGGTGCAGGTATGGCGTTCCTGGTCCATGACCAGCTGGCCGCGCTCGATGGTGCCGGCATCCGGCGTCTTCTGCGGGCTGGCGTCGCGCGGCTGCGCCCGGCGCAGCACAGCGCGCACGCGCTCCACCAGCAGGCGCTGGGAGAACGGTTTGCGGATGAAGTCGTCGGCGCCCATCTTCAGGCCGAACAGCTCGTCGATCTCCTCGTCCTTGGAGGTGAGGAAGATCACCGGCAGGTCGGTGAGCTGGCGCAGCCGGCGCAGAAGCTCCATGCCGTCCATGCGCGGCATCTTGATGTCGAGCACGGCAAGGTCCGGCGGGCTCGACTTCAGGCCGTCGAGCGCGGAGGCGCCGTCGGTATAGGTCTCGACCCGGTAGCCTTCCGATTCCAGGGCGATCGACACCGAGGTCAGGATGTTCCGGTCGTCGTCTACGAGCGCGATGGTGGTCATGGTCGCGAACGGGCTCCAAATGCTGATGCGGCTTGACTTTCTCCGCCGGGCCGTCGAATCAGCGCAAAACGGCGCGAAAATGTGGCAAAGGACCATAACGGGTGGCGATCCGTCGCACAAATGGCGGATCTTCGGGGCTCAAGGGTCGCAAAACGCTCTTTCGCGGCCGCCCCGGCCTGCCCGGACGGCAGGAAAAATGGCCCTGTCGCCCGATATTTAGGTGGCGCGACGAAAAGGAGAAGGGGATGGCCAGGGACAATCCGGCCGGCAAGGACGAGGACTTCGACGCCCTCAGGGTCTCGCGCGGCCTTGTCGCCGGCGCCTCAACCGCGACCCTTGCCACCCTTTCCGCCGGCGACGGGGCGCCCTTCGCCTCGCTGGTGACGGTCGCGCCCGCAACCGGAAGCGGGCCGGTGCTCCTTCTGTCGACGCTCGCACGGCATACGCGAAACATTGCCGCAGACCCCCGCGCCTCGCTGCTCTTTGCCGGCGGTGACAAAAACGCCGAGGGGCTGGACGATCCGCTGATGGCGGCCCGCATCACGGTCGTCGGCGAGATCGTTGCCGATCCGGCCCCGGACTTGCGCGAGGCCTTCCTGGCGCGCCACCCGGAAGCGGCGCCCTATGCCGGTTTCTCCGATTTCGCGATCTACCGCCTGGTGCCGAAAAGCGCCCATCTGGTCGCCGGTTTCGGCCGCATCGTCGATGTCGATCCCGGTGAGCTGTTCGACTGAGAGCAATTGCCTGAAATACAGGCAAATTACGCAATGCTGCGTAGCTCTACGGTTGAAATCCGCCCTTTTACGGACCTCACCTGCGGTTTCATGCTATCTACACATAAAGTACTAAGCTTGCGATAATGCAACGTCTTGAATGGCGGATAGCGCTCCCATATGGTCGGACCGATCGCGAGGGAGACAGGGAAGATTTGACGCCACGGCATGAGAGCATCCGTCGCGAGAACGCCTGTGGCAAAAAACGAGAAAATCGGGAGATATTGCGGTGATCGAGACCGGCAAGCGGAATGACGCGGCGGGACCTGAACTCTTCGGCCTGAAGAACCTCAAGGCCGTCAACTGGAACCTCCAGGAGCCCAAGCTGTACGAGGAGGCCATCCGGCGCGGCGAAGGCCGCATCGCCAGCGGTGGTGCCCTTGTGGTTGAGACCGGCGTTCACACCGGACGCTCCGCCAAGGACAAGTTCGTCGTCCGCGACGCCACCACCGAAGACGTCGTGTGGTGGGACAACAACGCGCCGATGAGCGCCGAGCATTTCGACACGCTCATGGCCGACTTCCTCGCCCATGCCGAGGGCCGCGAGCTGTTCGCCCAGGATCTCTTCGGCGGCGCCGATCCGCGCTATCGCCTGCCGGCCCGCATCTACACCGAGCTCGCCTGGCAGTCCCTGTTCATCCGCAATCTCCTGATCCGCCCCGATGCCGAGGCCATCGCCTCCTTCGTGCCGGAACTCACAATCCTCTGCCTGCCGAGCTTCAAGGCCGACCCGGAGCGCCATGGCTGCCGCACCCAGACGGTCATCGCCTGCAACTTCGACCGCAAGATCGTGCTGATCGGCGGCTCGTCCTATGCCGGCGAGATCAAGAAGTCCGTCTTCACGATGCTGAATTACCTGCTGCCGCCGCAGAACGTGATGCCGATGCATTGCTCGGCCAATGTCGGCCCCGACGGCGACGCGGCGATCTTCTTCGGTCTGTCCGGCACCGGCAAGACGACCCTTTCGGCCGATGCCAGCCGCACCCTCGTCGGCGACGACGAGCATGGCTGGGGTGCCGACGGCCTCTTCAACTTCGAGGGCGGCTGCTACGCCAAGATGATCAAGCTCTCCGAAGAGGCCGAGCCGGAGATCTTTCATGCCGTGCAGCGCTTCGGCGCCGTGCTTGAGAACGTCGTCCTCGACGAGGAGACCCTCGTTCCGGACTTCGACGACGGCTCCAAGACCGAAAACACCCGCGGCGGCTACCCGATCGACTTCATCCCGAACGCCAGCGACACCGGCCGCGCCCCGCACCCCAGGAACATCATCATGCTGACGGCCGATGCCTTCGGCGTGCTGCCGCCGATCGCCAAGCTGACCCCGGCCCAGGCCATGTACCACTTCCTGTCCGGCTACACCGCCAAGGTCGCCGGCACGGAAAAGGGCATCACCGAGCCGCAGGCGACCTTCTCGACCTGCTTCGGCGCGCCGTTCATGCCGCGCCATCCGTCGGCCTACGGCAATCTGCTCCGCGACCTCATCGATCACCACGAGGTCGACTGCTGGCTGGTCAACACCGGCTGGACCGGCGGCGCCTACGGCGTGGGCCACCGCATGCCGATCCGCGAGACCCGGGCGCTCCTGACCGCCGCCCTCGACGGCTCGCTGAAGGAGGCGGAATTCCGCACCGATCCGTTCTTCGGCTTCCAGGTCCCGGTCGCGGTCCATCACGTCGACACGTCGATCCTCGACCCGCGCGGCACCTGGGACGACCAGGACGCCTACGACGCCCAGGCGGCCAAGCTCGTGCACATGTTCGTGGAGAACTTCGCCAAGTTCGAGGCCCATGTGGACAACGCCGTGCGCGCGGCTGCGCCGAACGACATCGCCGCCGCGGAGTAGTCCGGGCGCAAGGCCCGGCGACTAGCCGGAAACATCAAGAAGCGCGGTCCGACGGGCCGCGCTTTTTCGTTGGCCGCGCTTGCGCGCCCGGCACACCATTTGCCATTGCGGAAAAATACTTAACCGTCATATTCATGGCCAATTGGCAGTTTTAAGTTGCCCCGCTAGACTTCGGCCGCCGCGCGCAAGGATCCCATCGGCGCGCGGGACTGTTGAAAGTCGATAACTTGAATGGCGCGTGTCAGTCAGGGGCTGATGACGACATCGCCACACCGGAATCTCCAAGCTGTTCCCGGAGGGAAACAACGAACATGATCTGGAAAGCGAAAAAACCCCTGATCGCAGCGATGGCCATCGCCGCAGCCATGTCCCTGTCGAGCGAGGCGTTCGCCCAGCACGCCCGCTGTGACGCCCGTGCCCGCGCGGCGGCAAACGACCGCGTCCCGACCGGCGGCAACGTCATCGGCGGCGCCGCGGCCGGTGCTGTCGGCGGTGCCATCATCGGCGGTATCATCGGCGGCGGCCGAGGCGCGGCCCGCGGGGCCGCCATCGGCGGCGGTGCCGGTGCGGTCGGCGGTGCCGGGCGCTCCTCGATCCAGTGGGACCGCGTCTATCGCCGTGTCTACAATCGCTGCATGAACCGCGCGGCGGATGTCGGCTACCGTGGCAGCGGCCCGAAGCCGTGGTCCCCGGCCTGGTACGACTACTGCTCGTCCAAGTACCGGACCTTCAATCCCGATACCGGCTACTATTTCTACGCCCCGGGCAGGCAGCGCTTCTGCCGCTGACCCAGGCAAGGGGGCCTGAGGGCCCCGCACGATGGGTGTTGGAGAACGCGGGCCTCGGCGCCCGCGTTTTTTTGTTGGCGTTTTTGCAATGCCGGCAAGTGTTGCCCGCTATGGGGTTGCGCTTCTTGCGCTCCCGTTTTTCCTTCACTCAGCGTCGCGACAGGAGACGATCATGTGATCCATGAGATTGATTACGAAATCTCAGCTTATTATTCCACTTCCGCGCATACCGTCTTTCGCGGCGGAAATGAAATTTTCTTCATCATCTTTCTTGAAACCACGGAACGCCGCGATGAACAACGCAATCAAAATAGCCGTTATTGAAATAATAGGGGAGACGACTAGTGCAATCGCATATGTTGCGGGAACAGTCAAAATTGTTCCCCAAATTACATTGTGTGACATGTGAAATAAGGCAAATGACATCATGAATATTATTGCGAGAGCAACAATAACGGCAAGCCAACGTAGATAATAGCGTTGGTCGGCTTCTCGATTTAAATTCTCTTTTGCCTTTGCGCTGGCCTCTAGGAGCCGAAATTCAATGTTAGTCTGTCTTTGAGGTTGCGCTTTTTCTGCTTCAGGCTGCGCATCAATTGGCGGTACATCAATCATTTCTGGGCATTCGCCTGCCGACGCTTGACTATGTAGTGGGATTGAATCAATTCGTTGGGGATCGGTGCATACCACCCGCCGAGACGGGTCGCAGTTTCCCACGGGCCACCTGGTTCATGGGTAATTTCGGATAGCCTAAAGGGCGTCATTGTGCCATAAATGTTATAGATCTGTTCTAAAAGGTTCTCCGTCGTTGGATCGTCAATAGTATCGGGATAATTAGAATCTGGTTTAAAAGGTGTGACACCTTGTGGCCGAAAAGAATTGTAAACGTCCGGAATTACAGGGCCGTATTGCCATGCTTCAATGCGGTTTGGAAATAACGGGGCATTGTTGATTTCTAGGTTCCAGCCATGTGCGATATAGGTGAGCTTTAGCAGCGCCATTATGGATGGACATTGCCCATCACGCTTGGCGCGGCTCAAGAACCAATTGGCAATCTGCCGTGCATCGTATTGCATCTTATTCACCCCGCTAGCTCACTTAATATAATCAATTTCGTTGAGATTTCAATGACTTGCTATCTAATTGATTCGAATCGTTTTTTTGCTGCGCCGCAAGTGATCCCGTCAGTTTTTCCGACCAGCGCTGCATTTGCGTTTTTTGAGCCGGGCAAATACCGCATGTGCCGTTTGCAGTGGTTCCGCTTTTCCTCAGAAGTGGACTATCGCTAGGTTGTAGTACGTAAGCGGCAGCGAAAAAGAATGAATTCAAAAGCCCTCCGGGTTGCCGAGGCAAGCCGGTCTCGATGCGGTGGGGCAGACGAAAGAGTCGTTCGCGCCCCGCACCGGCGAGGATGCTTACCCCGCCGCCAGGTGCTTGAATGCCGCGACGACCTGGACATAGACGTCGCGCTTGAACGGCACGATCAGGTCCGGCAGGCGCTCCAGGCGCTCCCAGCGCCAGGCGCTGAATTCCGGCTTGTGGTCGTCGCCCGGATTGTCGACGTCGATCTCCGATTCCGGGCCGGTGAAGCGCATGGCGAACCATTTCTGCTTCTGGCCCCGGTAGCGGCCCTTCCAGGCAATGCCGATCATCTCGTCCGGCAGGTCATAGGTAAGCCAGTCCCCGGTCTCGCCGATGATCTCGGCCGAGCGCACGCTGGTCTCCTCGAAGAGCTCGCGCTTGGCTGCCTCGGCCGGGTCCTCGTTCTTGTCGATGCCGCCTTGCGGGAACTGCCACCAGTAGCCGGCCCCCTCCGCATCGTCCGGCTCGAAGCGGCGCTCGCCGGCCCACACCAGGCCGTCGTCGTTGAACAAGACGACGCCGACGCAGGGGCGGTAGGGAAGATCGTCCTTGGCGACCATCGGATGGGACCTCGCTGATTTTCTGCCGGCCTCGCGCGGGGCCGCGGGCGGGGGAGAAGAAAAGGCCGTCAGCGCTGGCGCCGGCGCACCACTGCGGAGATCGGTACCAGAACCACCCCCCGGCTTTCCAGCGATTTCGCCCATTCGGAGATGCGCTCCACCGTCACCGGCAGCGCCGAGGCGACGCCGATGCCGGTGCCGTTGGTCCGCGCGATGGTCTCAAGCTCCAGGAGCCGGGTGTCGATATCGGCAGCCGCCGGCGAGGCGTCGATCACGACCTCGCTCTTGGCGTAGGGCGTGCCGGTGGCGTGGGCGATGCTCTGGGACAGGCTGCGCGGCGAGGTGCCGTCGTCGAGATACATCAGGCCGCGCCGGCCGATGTCCTCCATGAAGAAGGCGAGCGCCTTGGGATCGGCGGTGAAGCGCGCGCCCATATAGTTGACGACGCCCACATAGTTGGTCAGCCGCGACAGCACCCAGCGCAGCCGGGCAAGGTTCTCCGAGGGCGCGAGCGAGGTCAGCAGCGTGTGCGGGCCGGGGTCGTTATCCGGGAAGTCGAACGGCTCCAGCGGCACCTGCAAGAGAAGCTCGTGGCCACCCGTGCGGGCCTTCTGCATCCACCTGTCGAGGCTGCCGCCATAGGGCGCAAAGGCGAGCGTCGTCTCCTTCGGCAGCTTGCGGAGCGCTTCCTGGGTGCCGGTCTGGGACAGCCCGAGGTCGCCGACGATGATGGCGATCTGCGGCGCGTTCTTCAGGTTCGGCGAAATCGGTGCGGAGTAGAGGTCGAACGGCCGGCTGCCGTCGACCGAGCGCCGCGGCAGCGGGCCGTTGCGGCCCTGCTCCATGAGTTTGGGGATCGGCTGGGTGGAGAGCGCGCCGTCCGGCCCGACCTCGGGCTCCACGGCGGCGATGTCCTCGCCCGGCGGCTTGATCGCGGTGATCACCGAGCCGTCGCCGAGGGTCGCGGCATCGCCCGCGTCGTCCGTGCCCGCCTCGCCGGGGGCAGGCGCCTCCTTGGGGATGTCGACCACATCGACGGTGGCGGACGGCGATTTGTTGAGGGTCGGCGCGATGTCGACGGTCGCCATCGGCTCGCCGCCATGGGGATCGTCGACCAGCGACAGCCAGGCGGTGACCGTCGAGCCGACGATCAGAAACAGGGCGAAGGCGAGAAGACCGAACGGAAAGCGGCGCTTCTTGCGGTCCGCCTTGGGTTTTCCGCCAAGGGGTGCGGTCAGGTTGTCCGCTGCCATGATCGTCCGCCGCCTAAAGCATGTTTGGGTTTATTTGAGATGCTTTAGTCCATTGTTTCGAGACGATTTCTTATCCAAAAACTTGGTTAATTTTTTGCCAAAACGCTCCGGGATAGGACTCCCGGAAGCGGGCCGCGGACCAGGACAGGTGCAAAACCGATCGGCAAAAGCACGGGGAAAACCAGATCAAACGCCGCGCGTTTGGGGCCCGCCGGATACGGGTCAGGGGAGGCGGCCGGGCCTCGGCCGCCTCTCAGGACCTCTTCGTCAGTTCGGGATCCCTGCATTCGGGTCCGGCGGGAAGGCGCTGTTCTGCTGCAGCCCGCGCAGGAGTTCCAGGGCGTAGGAGAGCTGCGCGTCGTCCTTCGGATCCGGCGGCACATAGGCCTGGGAGGCGGCGACCGCTTCCTTGTCCTCGCCCTCCTCGGAGGTGAGGTGGCCGCGCAGGCCCGCTTCGCCCTTGGTTTCCGTGCGGCCCTTCAGCTCGTCCGGAACCTCCTGCAGGATCTCGATGTCCGGATCGATGCCCTTGGCCTGGATCGAGCGGCCGGCCGGCGTGTAGTAGCGCGCCGTGGTCAGCCGGATGGCGCCGTTGGAGCCGAGCGGGATAATGGTCTGCACCGAGCCCTTGCCGAAGGAACGGGTGCCGAGCACCGTTGCCCGCCGATGGTCCTGCAGCGCGCCGGCGACGATTTCCGAGGCCGAGGCCGAGCCGCCATTGATCAGCACGATCACCGGCTTGCCCTTGGCGAGGTCGCCGGAGCGGGCGTTGTAGCGCCGGGTTTCCTCGGCGTTGCGGCCGCGCGTGGAGACGATCTCGCCGCGGTCGAGGAAGCTGTCGGAGACCGCGATCGCCTGGTCGAGGAGCCCGCCCGGATTGTTGCGCAGGTCGACGACGAAGCCCTTCAACTTGTCTTCCGGCACGTCCTTGGAGATCTCGTCGATGGCCTCGCGCAGCCCGTCGAAGGTCTGCTCGTTGAACTGGGTGATGCGGATGTAGCCGGTGTCGTCCTCGACCCGGCTGCGCACCGAGCGGATGCGGATGATGTCGCGGGTGATGGTGATCTTCAGGGGCTCGGTCGCGCCCTTGCGGATCACCGTCAGCGTCAGGTCGGTGTTGACCGGGCCGCGCATCTTCTCCACCGCCTGGGCCAGCGTCAGGCCGCGCACCTGTTCGCCGTCGAGATGGGTGATCAGGTCGTTGGCGAGGATGCCGGCCTTGTGCGCCGGGGTGCCGTCGATCGGCGCCACCACCTTGACGACGCCGTCCTCCATGGTGACCTCGATGCCGAGGCCGCCGAACTCGCCGCGGGTCTGCACCTGCATGTCCTTGAAGGATTTCGGCGACAGGTAGCTGGAATGCGGATCGAGCGCCGTCAGCATGCCGTTGATCGCCGATTCCACCAGCTTGGTGTCCTCGGGAACCTCGACATAGTCGGAGCGCACGCGCTCGAAGACGTCGCCGAAGAGCTGAAGCTGCCGATAGGTGTCGGAGGCTGCGGCATTGGCGGAGCTGCCGAAGACGATCCTCGTCGGCGACAAGGTCACCGCGACTGCTGCGCCGAGCAGCGCACCGACCATCAGGAGAGAGACTTTACGAATCATCCGTCGACCTTTTGATTTTCCGTATCGACCCACCACGGGGCCGAATCGATTGCCTTGCCGTCCTTGCGAAACTCTATGTAAAGGACTGGCTGGGTGGACCCAATGTCAAGCGTCGCCGCGCTGGCCAGACGCTGCGTCCCCATCACCGCGATCGGCTCGCCGGCCAGAACGAACTGGCCCAGTTCCACGTCGATCGTTTCCATGCCAGCCAGTAGAATATGATAGCCGTCGCCCGCATTTAGGATCAAGAGTTGACCGTAGCTGCGGAACGGGCCGGCATAGACGACCCAGCCGTCCGCCGGGGCGACGATCCGCGCCCGCGGCCGCGTCGAGACGGAAAGGCCCATGGACTCCCCGCCGATGCCGTCGTCATCGCCATAGTGCCGGAGCACCGCGCCGCGCGCCGGCAGCGCGAGGTGCCCCTTGGTCTTGATGAAGGCAACGGCCGGGGCGAGCCGGTTGGCGCTGGTATCGGCGACCGCCTCCTCGCCCTTTTCTTCCCGTTCCTTTGCGGCCCTTGCCGCGGCCTCCGCCGCGTCGCGGGCCGAGGCGATTTCCTTTTCCAGGTCAGCGACGAGGTCCTTCAGGGACGTCGCCTTGGCGGCCAGTTCCTCGGCCTTCTTCTTTTCCGCGGCAAGCGCCTCGTTGCGGGCCCTGAAGCGCGCCTTCTTGTCGGCAAGGAGGACGCCGAGCCGCGCCCGTTCCTCCGCCAGCCGCCGGGCATCGCCGGAAAGCCTGTCGCGCTCCGCCGCCATCTGCCGCTTCAGCGCGGTCAGCTCGGCAAGGTTACCTGCCAGCGCCTCGGCTTCCAGCCGCAGTTCGGGCAGCACGCCGCCGAGGAGAATCGCGCTGCGGACGGCGGCAAGTGCGTCTTCCGGCCGCACCGCCAGCGCCGGCGGCGGCTTCTGGCCGATCCGCTCCAGCGCGGCAAGCACCTCGGCAAGCACCGCCCGGCGCTTGGAGAGCGACAGGCGCACCTCGTCTTCGTTGCCGCCGAGCCGCTCGTAGCGCTCCTCGCTTTCCGCGAGCGCCGTCTCCAGGCGGTGGACGCGTTCCGCGGTGCGGATGAGGGCGGCATTGAGGCTCGCCCGGTCCTGGTCCAGTTCGGCGATCTCGCGGGCGATCGTCTCCTGCCGGTCGCCGGAAATCTCGATGTCGCGGGTGAGCGCGGCCAGTTCCTCCTCGCGCGCGCTCTTGCGCGCGGCGATCTCGGCAACCGCTTCGGGCGCCGCCTCGTCGGCCGGGGCCGCCACCTCTTCCTCGGCCTTCGCCAGCACGTCCGGCGCCGCGAAGCCCCCGGCGCCGGCGACGAGCGCCAGGCTGAAGAGCCCGATCAGGGAGGTGCGGCCGGCCGATGCGGACACGGGTGATGCCAAGTGAGAATCCAATGCCGTTATGAGACCGTTAAGGTTACGCGGCAAGCCGTTAACGATCCGTCAACCATACCGCAGAACATGGAAAAGCCCGGCGACGGCGGCAAGTGTTGCTTCCAATCATGGTTATTTCCAGGCCGCGACCGCTGGTTTCCAACGGAAAGCCGCGGAGATCGGCCACTGGCGAAGGCGCGGCCGCTCCTTTCCTATCCCCCGCGCGCGCCGGCGCGAAGGCCGGGGAGGGCCTTTGCGGGATCACTTATTCGCGATGATAGGGATGGCCGGACAGAATCGTGGTCGCCCGGTAGAGCTGTTCGAGGAGAAGGACGCGGGCGATCTGGTGCGGCCATGTCATCGTCCCGAGCGAGAGCTTCAGGTCGGCGCGGGCAAGCAGCTCCGGCCCGTGGCCGTCCGGCCCGCCGAGGACGAAGGCGATTTCCGGCGCGCCGCCGTCGCGGGTCGCGGCCAGCCAGTCGGCGAACGCCCGGCTCGACATCGACTTGCCGGCCTCGTCGAGGGCGACCACGACGGCTCCGGGCGCAAATGCCCCGGCGAGCGCGGCGGCCTCCTCGGCGGCGCGCTCGGTTGCCGAGCGGGCGCGCGATTCGGCGATTTCCTGAAGATCGAAGCGGGTGATGCCGAGGTTGCGGCCGCTCTTTGCCGTGCGCCCGGCATAGCGCTCGACGAGCTGGCGCTCGGCGCCGGCCTTCAGCCGGCCGACGGCCGCAACGAGAATGCGCATAAACCCTCTTTGCGCGGAGGAGCCGGGAGCCGGCCCTGTCCGCCGCATATTCCACTCAACGACGTTCCGGTCCGCCCGTCACGCGGGGCAGGCGGCCGCGTCGATCGGCCCTCCGCTCGCTCAGGCGAGCGGTGCGGACCTCAGACGAAATACCGGTCGTTCGTCGGCACGTCTGCCGCCCACATCTTTTCCAGATTGTAGAACGCCCGGACTTCGGGGCGGAAGATGTGGATGATGACGTCGCCGGTGTCGATCAGGACCCAGTCGCAATGCGGCAGGCCCTCGACCTTGGCGGTGCCGAAACCGGCCGTCTTCAGGTCGCGCAGCAGGTGGTCGGCGATCGCCCCCACGTGGCGATGCGACCGCCCCGAGGCGACGACCATATGGTCGGCCAGAGCGGACTTTCCGGTGATGTCGATGGGGTTGATGTCCTCGGCCTTGGAGTCTTCCAGGCTCTTGAGAACGGTCTCCAGCGCTTCCCGCACGGTGTCATGCGTACGGCCAAGCGGCGCTTCGGGCGCGCGAGTCATCGCGGCCTCGCCGTCAAGCATCATGCTCAGGGATTTTACCTCTCGCCATGCGATACCGGTTGCTGCATCGGCGGTCTTGCCGATGCTTCGAGACTGCCTGCAACCAAGCGTCAGCCTCATGTATAAAATAAGCGTTTCAGGGTGACGATTTCAAGACGCCTTTGATTCCGTAAGATTGCGGGCCTCGCGCGGCCCTGTCGCCCGGGGAGTGGCGCGCCGCCGATTCGCCTCATCGGTCCGCTCGCAACGGCCCGTGCTGACGCAAAAGGGTGGAGGACAGCGGGTTGAGCGGGGCGTGCAGGAAGGTCCAGGCCGGCGCCGGGCGGAGCGCGAAATCGCCGGCCTCATCCTCCGCGATACGGGCGTGGCGGTAGACCTCGGCCATCGGCGCAAACAGCGGCGAGAGCGACGCCCCCGGCCGGTCGACAATGGCGATCGGCAGCGTGTCGACGATCTGCCGCCAGAACTGCCAGCGGTGGAAGCCGGCAAGGTTGTCGGCGCCCATCACCCAGACGAAGTTGACGCCCGGCCGGCGCCGCCTGAGGAAGGCGATGGTGTCGGCGGAATAGGAAAGCCCCTCGGTCGCCTCGAACGCGGTGACGGTGAAGCGCGGATGGTCGGCGAGCCTGCGCACGGCCGCGACCCGCGCCTCAAGGGCTTCCAGCTCGCTGTGGTCCTTCAGGGGATTGCCCGGGGTGACCAGCCACCAGATGCGGTCGAGGCCGAGCCGCCTGAGCGCCGTCAGCGCCACGTGGAAATGGCCGTCATGGGGCGGATTGAAGGAGCCGCCGAACAGCCCGACCGTCAGTCCGGCATCGCCCGGCGGCACCTGGTAGAGCGAATGGGCTTCGGCAAGATCGATCACGGGCGGAGCATCACGGCCTGGCCACCGGCGGGCGCGTCCTCACGGGCGGACCTGCCCGCTGCCGCGCACCCGGTACTTGAAGCTGGTGAGCTGTTCGACGCCGACCGGCCCGCGCGCATGCATGCGCCCGGTGGCAATCCCGATTTCCGCGCCCATGCCGAACTCGCCGCCGTCCGCGAACTGGGTCGAGGCGTTGTGCATCACGATCGCCGAATCCACCTCCGCCAGGAATTTCTCGGCCGCCGCCGCATCGTCGGTGACGATGCTCTCGGTATGGCTGGAGCCGTAGCGGGCGATATGGGCCATCGCCTCGTCGATGCCGCCGACCACCTTCACGGAGATGATGGCGTCGAGATACTCCGTCGACCAGTCTGCCTCGCTCGCCGCCTCGATGCCATCGACGGCAGAGCATGCCTCCTCGTCGCCGCGCACGGCGCAGCCGGCGGCCTGCAGGTCGGCGACAATGGCCGGAAGGTGGCTGGCGACGACGGACCGGTCGATCAACAGGGTTTCTGCCGCCCCGCAGATGCCGGTGCGGCGCATCTTGGCGTTAAGGACGATGGAGCGCGCCATGGCGAGGTCGGCCGCCTCGTGGATGTAGACGTGGCAAATGCCTTCCAGATGGGCGAACACGGGCACGCGCGCCTCTTCCTGGACGCGGCCGACAAGGCCCTTGCCGCCGCGCGGCACGATGACGTCGAGAGTGCCGCCGAGCCCCTTGAGCATTTCGCCAACGGCGGCGCGGTCGCGGGTCGGCACGATCTGGATCGCGTCCTCAGGCAGCCCGGCTTCGAGCAGCCCGCGGACGAGGCAGCCATGGATCGCCCGCGAGGAGGCAAAGGAATCCGATCCGCCGCGCAGGATCACGGCATTGCCGGCCTTCAGGCACAGCGCGCCGGCGTCGGCGGTGACGTTCGGCCGGCTCTCATAGATGACGCCGATGACGCCGAGCGGCGTGCGCACGCGCTCGATGGCAAGACCGTTCGGCCGCTCCCAGGACGAAATCGTGGTGCCGACCGGATCGGCAAGCTCGGCAATAGCCTCGATGCCGGCAGCTATCCCCTCGATCCGCTCCGGCGTCAGCTTCAGGCGGTCGATGAAGGACGCGGCCATGCCGTCGGCCTTGGCGCGCGAGACGTCCTCGGCATTGGCGGCGAGCAATTGCGCGGCCGAGCAGCGGACCATCCGCGCCATGGCGCGCAGCGCGCGGTTCTTCTCTTCGCTCGGGGCATTCGCCATCACCCGGGAGGCGGCCCGCGCCCTCGCGCCGATGTCGGCCATGACGGCGGCAACGTCGTCCACGGTTTTCGTTGCGGTCTCAAGCATCATTTCACATCCGTTGCGGCGATTTCCTCGCCGTGGAGGACCATATCATCCCGGTGGATCATCTCCGAGCGTCCCCGATAGCCAAGGATCGCCTCGATGTCCCCGCTCTTGCGCCCGGCGAGCCGTTCCGCATCGTCCCGGTCATAGGCGATCAGCCCGCGGCCGACCTCGTGGCCGGTGGGATCGCGCAGGATCACCGCATCGCCGCGGCGAAAGCTTCCCGCGACGGAGACGACGCCGGCCGGCAACAGGCTCTTGCCGGAGCGAAGGGCCGTGACGGCGCCGGCATCGATGGTCACCGATCCGACGATCTTGAGCTGTCCGGCAATCCATTTCTTGCGCGAGGTCACCGGTGAGGTCGGCGCCGGGAACCAGGTGGCCCGCGCGCCGGACGAGATCGCGGTCAGCGGATGCAGCGTCTTGCCCGACGCAATGACCATCGAGGTGCCGGCGCTGGTGGCGATGCGGCCGGCCTCGATCTTGGTCTTCATGCCGCCGCGCGACAGCTCCGAGCCGGCGGCCCCGGCCATCGCCTCGATCTCGGCCGTGATCGCCGGCACTTCGGCAAGGAACTCCGCGTCGGGGTGCTGGGCGGGCGGCGCGGTGTAGAGGCCGTCGATGTCGGACAGGAGCACCAGGCAGTCGGCGCTGGTCATCAGGGCGACGCGGGCAGCGAGCCGGTCGTTGTCGCCATAGCGGATCTCCGCCGTGGAGACCGTGTCGTTCTCGTTGACGACGGGAATGGCGCCAAGGCCGAGCAGCCGGTCGACGGTCTGGCGGGCATTGAGATAGCGCCGCCGCTGTTCCGTATCGCCGGGGGTGAGCAGGATCTGGCCGGCGAGGAGGCCGCGGGCGCGCAGCGCCTCGGTATAGGCGCGCGCAAGCGAGATCTGGCCGACGGCGGCCGCCGCCTGCGCTTCTTCCAGCAGGAGTTCGCCGGGATGGAGGCGAAGCTGGTGCCGTCCGAGGGCGATCGCCCCGGAGGAAACGATGACCAGTTCCACGCCCGCATCGTGCAGGTCGGAAATGTCGTCGGCAAGGCTCTCAAGCCAGGTTCGGCGCAGGTTTCCCTTGGCAGCATCGACCAGCAGCGAGGAGCCGATCTTGACGACGATGCGCCGAAAGCCGGTCAGCTTCCTTACCATTTCAGCCAGTCTCCGGCATCGGGGGCGGGCGCGGGAACGGCCTCTTCGGCCTCGTCCGCGCGGGCCGCATCGATCACCTTGAAGACGGCGCGAAGGGTCGCCTCGACATTCTCGCGGGTTGCCGAGGAAACGCCCAGTACCGGCCGGCCGATGGCCTTGGAAAGCGCCGACATGCGTTCGCTCCGCATCTCCTCGTCGAGCGCGTCGATCTTGGAAAGGGCGACCACCTCCGGCTTGTCGGCAAGGCCGTGGCCATAGGCTTCTATCTCGCCGCGCACGACCTTGTAGTCTTCGACGACGTCCTCGCCGGTGCCGTCGACGAGGTGCAAGAGCACCCGGCAGCGTTCCACATGGCCGAGGAACCGGTCGCCGATGCCGACGCCCTCATGGGCGCCCTCGATGAGGCCGGGGATGTCGGCGAGCACGAATTCGCGATTGTCGACCGCCGCGACCCCGAGATTGGGATGCAGCGTGGTGAACGGATAGTCGGCGATCTTCGGCTTGGCGGCCGAGACCGCGGCAAGGAAGGTCGACTTGCCGGCATTCGGCAGGCCGATGAGGCCGGCATCGGCGATCAGCTTCAGCCGCAGCCAGACCCACATCTCCGTGCCGTCCTGGCCGGGATTGGCGCGCCGCGGCGCCTGGTTGGTCGAGGATTTGAAATGGGCGTTGCCGAAGCCGCCATTACCGCCGCGGGCGATAACGAAGCGTTGGCCCTCCTCGGTCATGTCGGCGATCAGCGTTTCGTTGTCCTCGGCGAGGATCTGGGTGCCGACCGGGACCTTGAGGATGACGTCCGCGCCCTTGCCGCCGGTGCGGTTGCGGCCCATGCCGTGGCCACCGGTCTTGCCCTTGAAGTGCTGGCGGAAGCGGTAGTCGATGAGGGTGTTGAGGCCGCCGACGCATTCCACGATGACGTCGCCGCCGCGCCCGCCGTCGCCGCCGTCCGGGCCGCCGAACTCGACATATTTCTCGCGCCGGAAGCTGACCGAACCGGCACCGCCGTCGCCGGAGCGGACGAACACCTTGGCCTGATCGAGAAATTTCATTGCATGACCCCGAGATGACGGCGGCGCGTCACTTCCGTGTTGATATGCGGCAAGTCCAACCCGCGCGCAAGGCAATGCACGGTGTTTCGGCCGATGATTTCAAACCCGTTTTTCTCCTGAATTCGCAATGATGCGGTATTTCCGGAGAACACGCCGGACCGGACGACATCGTGATCGCCACGGCAAAACAGCCAGTCGAGAACCCGCTCGACCGCTTCGCTCATATATCCGCGCCGCCAATACGGCCGTCCGAGCCAGTAGCCGAGGACCGGATGCCCATCTTCGCTGGTGAACCCGATGCCGCCGATCAGGCCGGCGCCGGCGTCGATGGCGAACTCCGCGCCCGTCGGGTCGCCATCGTGCGGCAGGGCGTCAATCCAGGACGCCGCATCCTCGGGCCGATACGGATGCGGCACCCTGGACAGCATCTTGGACACCTCGAAATCGCCGAGCAGGTCGACCATCCGGCCGATATCGTCCGGCTCCGGTCGTCGCAGGACCAGCCGCCGGCTTTCAAGGGCGATCGCCATCGCTTACCAGGCCTTCAGCGCGGCCCAGACGGGCCGTTCCAGCACGAAGCGCTCGACGCTGACGATGCCGGCGGCGCCAAGCGAATAGATGATGCCGTTGGCGCGGAACTGGAAGCCGCACTTCTCGATCACCCGGCGTGAGGCCGGATTGGTCACCCGACAGGCGGCGTTGATCTCGGTGAGGTCGGTCGACTCAAAGACATGGTCGATGATGCGGTGCGCGGCCTCGGTCGCAAAGCCCTTGCCCCAGAACGGCACGCCGATCCAGTAGCCGATATGGATTTCCTTTTCCTCCATGATCTCCACGACGCCGCAGGCGCCGACGAGATGGCGCGCACCGTTGCCGTCCGGCTGCGTCCAGATCAGGAACTTGCCGAGTGCGGGATGCTTGCCGGCACCCTTTTCCTCGATCCAGCGATGGGCGTCCTCGACCCCGTAGGGGTAGGGGATCGACATCGCCATCTCGGCGATCCGGCGGTCGTTCACGACCGCGGCGATGGTTTCGGCGTCTTCATGGCGCGGCGGCGCCAGTTCGAGCCGGTCGGTGGTCAGAAGAAGGTCGTCTTCGCTTTCAAGGTCTTCCAGTCCGTCGTCGGTGCACATGGCACTCTCCCCGTTGCACCCCGGTCGCTTGCGGCCGGGAGGGCATGCGCTCTGGCTCTCCTTGAAAAGCGCCTTCGGGTGGGGCCCGACGACAAAAGGGGAGCCGGTTTTTCCGACTCCCCTTGTCTCTTTCCGGAGCTTGCTCCGCCGGGTCGTCGGACGCCGGCGAAGTGTTTCTCCGGCTATTCTGCTGCGGCGTTGGCCGGCTCGACCGACACGAAAGTGCGGCCATTTGCCTTACACGTGAAGGTCACAACACCCTCGATGGTGGCGAAGATGGTGTGGTCCTTGCCCATGCCGACATTGTCGCCCGGATGCCACTTGGTGCCGCGTTGGCGGGCGATGATGTTGCCCGGGATGACGTGTTCGCCGCCGAACTTCTTGATGCCGAGGCGTCGGCCCGCGGTATCGCGGCCGTTGCGCGACGAGCCGCCTGCTTTCTTATGTGCCATGGCGTAGTCTCCTCGTTCTGGCCTTGGTTACGCGTCCGCCGCCGTGGCGGGCTCTGCCGTGTCGGCGCTCGCCGGCGTGGCGGTTGCTGTCTCTTCCTTGGCCGGCTTGGCCGCCTTCTTGGCCTTGGCGCCGCCGGTCAGGATGTCGGTGATCCGCACCACAGTCTGGTGCTGGCGATGACCGTTGCGCCGCCGCGAATTCTTGCGCCGGCGCTTCTTGAAGATAATGATCTTGCGGGTCCGCGCCTGCTCGACGATCTCGCCGGTGACGCTGGCGCCCTCGACCATCGGCGCGCCGACCTGGGGCTCGCCGTCGCCGCCGACGAGGAGCACTTCCTCGAAGGTGACGGTCTCGCCGGCATCGCCGGCAACCTTCTCGATTCGAATGACGTCTTCCGGGGCCACATGATACTGCTTGCCGCCGGTCTTGATGACTGCGAACATTGTCTCAATTCCTGCTGTGCCGCGCCCTGTGGCGCCGCGGAAAATCCGCGGACTTTTCAAGGACCTCGATGGTCGGGAGCCTCGGGCTGCGCATTGGGCGGTTTCCCGCCATTTCGCTCACAAGCCGCGCAATATACGGACCGCGCGCGCGAAGTCAACGCGCCCGGCCGACAATTCTCCCTTGATCCATATCAAGGCAATCTGCCGCAGGTTCTATTTAAGAAGAATTCAAACCAAAAAAACGATAATTCGGGCGTGAAACGATAAGGGCGCAGAAAGACGGAACGATGCTCAACTACCATCTGATCCGCAGCGTTCAGGCGGCAACGGAGCCATTCCGCTATTTTGCCGTGCCCCAGGCGCTGCCCGAAACGGCCTTGTGCCGTGTCCAGGCCGATTTCCCGATGATCCGCAATGCCGGCATCTTCCCGCTGTCGGAGCTTTCCTACGGACCGGCCTTTGCCGAGCTGATCGAGGAGATCCGCTCGCCGGAGCTGGAAGAAATCCTGTCGGAAAAGTTCGAGGTCGACCTTTCCGGCAAGCCGATCATGATCACCGTGCGCGGTCGCTGCCGCGCGACCGACGGCAAGATCCACACCGACACCGAATCCAAGGTCGTCACCTGCCTGCTCTATCTGAACGAGCCCTGGGAGGAATCCGGCGGCCGCCTGCGCCTGTTGCGCAACCACGACGACATCGACGATGCCATCGTCGAGATCCCGCCCAATGGCGGCACGCTCGTCGCCTTTCGGCGCTCCGAAAACTCCTATCACGGCCACAAGCCCTATGAGGGACGGCGCCGCTACATCATGTTCAACTGGATCTCCAGCGAAGCGGCGATGAACCGCGAACTCGCCCGCCACCGCATGTCGGCGGCGCTGAAGCGGCTCAACCCGTTCTCCTGAGCCGCTTTTTGCGGCTCAAACCATACGATGCGCCGCTTCGGCGGCTGGTTCGTTTAAAGGCGCCGCCCGTGCGGCAGGATGTTTGCCATGCTCGACACCGCCCGCAGCCAGAGGATCAAGGCCACCTTCCTGAAGGCACTGGCCGCCGCCGATGACGTGGCTGATCCCTATCCCCACTGGCACCTGGACGCGACCATTCCGGACGACGTCGTCGACGCCATTGTCGCGCTGCCCTTCGCGCCCCCCGAGGACGCCGTCTTCGACGGCCGCCGCGAGGCCAACAACCAGACCCGCGTCTTCTTCGGCAAGGAGCTGCAGAAGGAGCACCCGGTCGCCGCCGACCTCGCCGCCGCCCTCGGTGACGAGGAGGTGGTTGCGGCACTGGAAAAAACCTGCGACGTCGACCTCTCCAAGGGCCAGCTCCGCATCGAATACTGCCTCGACACGGACGGCTTCTGGCTCGAGCCGCACACCGACATCGCCGTCAAGCAGTTCACCATGCTGATCTATCTCTCCGGCGAGCCGGAGCTGGCCGACGCCGGCACCGACGTCTACGACACCGACATGAACCTCGTCGCCACGTCCCCTTATGGCAAGGGAATCGGCTTCATCTTCATTCCCTCCGAGACGAGCTGGCACGGGTTCCGCAAGCGTCCCATCAACGGCATCCGCCGCTCGCTGATCGTCAATTTCGTCGCCCCGGAATGGCGCTCCGTGGAGGAACTGGCCTGACGCCGGCAGGCCGCGAAAAGGGTGTCCGCATCGGTGCTTGTCGGGGCAGGCACTTGCGTGTATGGTCCGCCGCGTTTTGCGAAAAGCCCCGCTGCTTTTAGCCGTCGGAGAGGTGCCGGAGTGGTCGAACGGGGCGGTCTCGAAAACCGTTGAGCGCGCAAGCGTTCCGAGGGTTCGAATCCCTCCCTCTCCGCCATTTCACATTTTCCCATATTGATTTCTCCTAACAGTTTGAATGGTAAGGTGGTTTTTGGGGTTCGAAATCCCTGGTTCCGGTCATATGCAGGACGCTCGGCAAAAGCCAGTTTCAGCACCATCCTGCGCCCGTTGATGGGACCCCTTTCCCAAATATTCCAAGGGCTTGACAGGAACTCGCAAGCGAGTTCGAACATTTCGTCGAAGGGGCGCTGCGGACCGGGCTTGTTGGCGAGCTTTTCGGACACCAGTAGCTTGTCCCTTTCAAGCTTGGCGACCCGCCGCTCGTAGGCCGAGATTGATGCCGTCGACGTCGCATCGACAATGCGGTCCAGCAGTTGCTCGATCTGCCGGTCGCGTTTCACGATTTCCGATTTCAGCGCCGTCGCGGCCTGCTTGGCCTGTGCCAACCGCATATCCCAGGCCTGCTTGAACATCGCGCGGACAATCTGAAACGTCCGCTCGCTCGGCGTCAGGTGTTTGAGGAGGGTCTCGAAATCGGCTTCCAATCGGTCGCGCGGAATCGATTTGCGGTGGCTGTCGCAGCTCTTGTTGAAGCAGAGATAATACGGGTGCTTCTTGCCGGTCTTCGACGTCGACCAGCACGCCGTAAGCGGCTTGCCGCAATCGCCGCAGGCAACGAACCCACGCAAGGGGAAATCGGTGTTGATGTCCTTGCGTGCCGGCGCTTTGGCGGCGTCCCTGATACGCGTTTGAATGAGGTCATACTGCTCGAGTGTGATCAGGCCTTTGTGGTGGCCCTTTCGCAGGCTGACGCCCCATTCCGGCTTTTCGATGTAGCCGGCATAATGGGGACGGGTCAGAAAGCGGATCACGTCTTCGTAGCGCAGCTCGCGGTTCCTCCTGCCCGTCATGAAATCGGGCCGGGATTCCAGAAAACGCTTCAATTCGCCCTGGGTTTCGATGCGTCCCGAGGCAAACCCTTCAAGCCCCTCCTGAATGATTGAGGCCATCGGTTCGTCGCGCACCAGCAGATTGCCGTGCCCGGCAACCTTTTTGAACTTGTAGCCGGGCGGCGCATGGAACGGCCAATAGCCGTTCATGGCGCGAGCGCGCATTCTGTGTTTGGTTTGTTCGGCGTTCTTTCGGCGGAAATACTCTGCGCCAAGCGCCTGCATGCCTTCGACATAAAGGCCATCTGAGTCCTGACGGAACTCGACGGACGGGCAATCGATCCGCGCGCCGGTCGCGAAAATCGCATCGCGCAGGTCGAGATGAATTCGGATGTCACGAGCAAGCCGGGAGATATCGTCGAAGACGACGACATATTGCTCAGCGTGTTTTTCGTGCTTCAGGAATTGCAGCAATTCCTTGATGCCGGGGCGGTCCAGAAGTCCGCCGGACTGCGCGCGGTCGAAGACCGTCTTGACGACATCATAACCCTTGTAGGCCGCATATTCGCGGCACCGTGTTGCCTGGGACGCAAGGCCGTCCCCTTTCTTGGCTTGGGCGACAGAAGATATTCGACAGTACAGGACCGCTTTCAGCGGCTGACCGTCTTTTTCATGCCTGTTCCGCCCATAGAACTCATTCATGGCTCCTCCCTTTCCGCGCAGACGCCTTTTCTTCGTCTCGTAGGTCTTGCGCTGCTTTTCCGGTATTGGTTTCTGCTTCGAGGGTAGCGGACTCGGAGGCTCGACCGCACGAGGTTTCGGGATTCTGCCCACAGGCGAGCCCGACCGGATCGATCCCGAATCCGAGGTCGACGAAGCCGACGATGATCGACCAGAGGGTCTCGAGGAATTCGCGCTTCTGGTCCTCGGTGAGATCGCTGTCGGCGAGCATATGCTCGTAGAGCGCCACGTCGAGCGTCAGCACCGGGCGGGACGTCGGTGCTGACGGCTCGGATGTCGTTTCGTCCGGCATGGGGCCGCGGTCGTCACTCATTGGATCGCGCCTCCGTTCATTGAGGGCCAGGCCGGGAACGGTGGCCACCGCGGGGTGTTGAACGGGTGCGCTGCGTTTCCGTCCCGCCTCGATCGGACGGGCGGCTGCGAGATTTCTCCTGACTTCTCTGCGCTTCCCGCTCGGCCTTCTCCGCGTCGATCTGCGGGCGGTAGAAGCGCTCATCGAGGTCCTTGCCCCAGTCGAAGAGCTCGGCGGTCTCGACCGCACGGAACTCCTCGATCATCAGCGACTTGGCATAGGCGTCGGTAATGCCGAATTCCTGGCCGAGGGTCTGGGCCTGATGGGCGAAGGCGCGGTTGAAGCTCAGCTTGTCGCCGTTCTCCACCGTGACGCCGATGTCGACGGCGTATTGGTACGCACCCTGCCTTTGCTCGTCGGTCAGCTTTTCCGCGCGCTCGGCGAATTCCTTGCGCAGGTCGTTCATGCTTTGGCCGGTGCGTTCCTTGAACAGATCGCGCAGAACGGTTTCGGCCTTGGTCGTGTCGAAGCGTTCGGAGCGGGCAAAGGCATAGGAATAGTCGCCGAGCTTGTCCTTGAAGGCGCCCGACTTGACGATTTCCCGCTCGATGATGCCGGTGATCGCCATCGCCTCGTCGAACTGGCGGTCGGACAGCAAGCGGCCCGGGAAGCTTTCGCGGGCGGTGGCCACGCGCTCGTTTTCTTTCGGATCATAGAAGTAATTCACGGTTCTCTCTCCTTTCGTTGGCTGGCGAGAACATTTAGCGAACATAATATGATTATATTCCTAGTATTGCCAAGCAAAACCGGCGCAAGATTGTTGCGTTTTATTTTCCGTAAGCTTGGGTCATCGTGCCGGACCTTTGCGTCGGTCCTGACCGGAGCGGCGGTTCGTTGAGCGCCGGAAGGCGAGACGCAAATCACCGCGAAGATTGTTTTCGCGCATCGACTGCTTGACGATCCTGCCGAGCTCGCGGGCCTCGAAGTCACGGATTTTGTCGAGCCGGACGTGATGGGCGGCCCTGACTTCCCGTTCGGCCTGCCGAAGCGTGTCGGCCGGTGAGAAGCGGTCATGGGCGGCCCGAGGGTGCTGCAGGGTTCTCTTGGGTGTGCCGGCCTCGTTGATCATCCGGCGCCGGGCGACCTCGACACGGGTCGCATGGTTGGTCCGGAACAGATGTTCTTCCCTCGCGACTGCCTTGTCGCAGCGCTGTATGAGGTCATCGGCGCGCCGCCATTGATGAGGCGACTGGATGCCGTGCGCCTCATGGCGTAAGGCCACCCGGTCGAAGGTCCGCCGCAATTCTTCGCTCAGCGTCAAAGCCATGGTGAGCCTCGCTTTCTGGGCAGAATTTGCATGTCGAGCGGCAAATCCGGCAGACTTTCAAGATGCGTTATTTTGAAGATCAACAGGATGTGCGCGATTGGCTCGAACCGCTGACCTATGCGGAATTCTGGCGTGAGGTCTCGACGTTCGATCTGCGTCTGCAATCGAAAGAGAATTGCGACGGACAGATAGCCAGCGGTGCCATCGATGAGGCGACGGTGCTGCGCGTGCTGAAGGGCATGGTGCGCATGCAGGTCATCGATCAGCAGAACCTGCCGCCGCACGATTACGTCGCGCCGCTCTCGATGCACTGAGCGGACGACTTGAGCGCTCATCGCTTTCCCTCCGCTTTGTGGGCGAAGCGGAGCCAGCCGCATGTGCCGTCCGTCGGATATTCGGTGATCGCGCCGTAGGGGCCGAGATAGGTGCAGCGTGTGTAGTGCCGTGCCGAATAGGTCGCATAGCTGTTCGGCCCGGTCGGACGCCAGTCGTGGGACCAGATGACATGTGGCAGGCCGTAAAGCTGGTAGATGCCAAACATGAGCGCCGGCACGACGATCCAGAGGAAGAACGACGGACGGATCAAGCGTGGGGTCTTCATGACGCGTCTCCCCCACCGTCTTTCGGATCGGTGTTCTGAGGCGTGGGATCGAGGGTGATCTTCGGGTCGGGCGTCAGGACGCCGCCTTCGAGCGGGTTCTGCTGGAGATCGAAGCAGTAGGGCGCGATCTGGTGCTGGCCGATCTTTTTGGCATGTATCCAGCCGACATCCTTGACGTGGATGATCTGATCGTCGGCTGGCAGGCGCATCAGTTCGTCGGGCGTGAACAGGCGCTCTTTCGAGATGTTGATGGTGCCGGAGAACGCGTCCCTGTCGGAATTGACCCCGATCGACCGGGAGACGGCGAGCGCTTCGCCCATAGCGCGGGAGACATGCTCCGCTTCCTTGATCGAGGAAAAGCCGAACCACTGCTTGATGACGGCGTTCTCGTCGATGGTGGCGGTTTCCTTGTCGCCGTATTTGCGCTCGATCTCGGAGCGCGATTGCGCAATCAGATGGCAGGTTCCGCCATAGCCGCGCATGGTGGTCAGTTGCGAGATGAGGGCTTTTAAGGGCGCGTTGGTGAACTCGTCGAGGATGAAGCTCACCGGCGGGGCGTTGCCCGACAGGACCACTTCCATGAAGGATTGCAGCTGCAGGGCATAGTCGGCGCCGAGCCGCTCCATGTGGCGGACGGGACCGGCAAGGAAGATGACGAACTTCTCGCGGAGCAGCCGTTCATGGGAATGCGTCGCGGCGACGCCGACCGTGTGGAGCGCGCTTCCCGCACCATAGATACGGACGGATTTGAGGGCAGCGGTCCTGTGCTGGGGGAAGTGCTCTTCGTTCGCGCCCATGCCGATGACATCACGGGCGAGCGCCTGTAGCGCTTCGTCGCCTTCCTCGGCCTCGATCCTGGCCATGGCGAGAAGCATTTCTGGATCGGAGAGCAGCGACCAGACGCCGCCGGGCGTTCCGAGCCTCGGATTGCGCACGAGCAGCGTAGAGAGCGCGAACTCAATCAGGGTGCGGGGACAGTCCATCCAATAGGCGTTCCTCTGGTCCCGCGGCGGCTCCTCGATCAGAGCCTGTGTCGCGTTCTCGGCGGAGAAAATCAGCTCGCCGTTTTCCTTGACGTGGGAGGCAATGACGGCGCCGAAGCGGTTGAGCGAGATACGGTGCGGATTGTCGTGTCCGATCACCCCGAAATCGTCGACGATTGCGACCTTGCGGCCATGCATGACGCACATCTCCGCACATTGGGCGGCGATCTCGCCTTCCTTGGAATCCGCGATGACGATGGCGCGGGCATGATCGGCGATCAGCGACTGCAGCCAGGGCACGGCCCCGCAGGTGGTCTTGCCCCCGCCGGCGGCGGACAGAAGCAGTGAGTGCGCGTGCTTCGGGGCGTAGATCGGCTGGCCGTCATGGCTCACCCCGATGATGCGGCGAACGATCTGGGCCATCAGCGCATCCCCGCCCGTCTTTGGGCGTCGTCATCGGCGAGCGCCGAGCCTTTCGGCTTGCCGCCAATGCGGTCGAGCTCCGTCAGCACGCCTTCGCGTTTTTGCAGGTTCAATACTGCCTTGATCACATCGATCAGGGTGAGGAACGCGCCAAACCCCGTGATGACGCTGAGGAGCCGGAACTGCCACCACGCGTACCCGTCCTCCGGCCACATGGCCCAGGCCATGAAGCCGAACAGGAACGCGCCGAGGAACTTGACGTTGATCCTGATGATCGCCCCGACCTTCCGACGAAACGCCGCCGAGGCCGGCTTTGCCGCAGGTTCGGGGATTGTCGTGCGGTGAGATCGCATCATGACGCGGACCTCCGATATGAGCCAATGGCCCGAACGATCTGACCCCGCTTGGCATTGAGGTCGGCATAGCGGCCCCAGACAACGCCGGAGAGTTCCGATCCCCTCAGATCGCGCGACAGGAGCTTCAACTGTCCCGTTTGCCACCCGGCGACCAACGCCAATGCCGCGCAGGCAAACGCCGTCGCGATCTCTCCGGTGTGGAGCAGGTCGCCGAAGACAGCGGCAATGCCCATGAAGCCGCCGCCGAACAGAAGCCCGCCCGCCAAGAACGGGCGCCGCACCGAAACGACCGTCAGGGTTTCCAGGAGATAGGAATCCCGGTGCGTGTTGACGCTCGCATTCTCCGCATCCACGTCGACAAAGCCGAAGATCATCGCCTCAGCTCCCCTTCGCGGCACATTCGGGAGAGTTGAGCGCGGACTTCAGCTCGCTCTGCAGCGACTTCACCGACCGGGGAACGACTAGCCTGAGCGTCCCGGCATAGAGCGCGAAATCGGTGCGGCGCTTCTCCAGCGTCATCGTCACCGCGCAGTCGCAGCGCGACCCCGCACGCGAGGCCGCGTAGTCCATCCGCTTTTTCCGCACGGCCCGTTTGGCGTTCTGCGCCGCTTCGAGTGTCTGGGTCAGGATGTTGTTGTCGAAGTGGCGCCGTGAACGCGGCAATACTCCTGCCCCGCCCGGCCATAGAGGCCGAAGATGGCGCTGCAACCGAGTTTCGGGATCGCCAGCGCTTCAGGCTCGTCCGCCGTGATCTCGGCCCGGATAAAGCCGTCACACCGTGTCGCCCAACCGGATTTTTCGATCGTTCGCTCAGCAATCACCGGCCCGGTGATAAAGAGGCTCACGCCTCCATAGAGCACCATCGCCATCAATGCCCCGCCGGCAATCGGCAAACCGCCCGTGTCCAGGAACATTTTGGTCTCCTCCCCTAGCGGCGATGCTGATTGTCGCGGCGGCTATGCGACCGTCGACGGGACGGCGCGAGCGGCGTGACGTTGTCGCCGTCGTCGCGGTTGCGGATCAGGCCGTCGTCAAAGGGCCCGCTATCGTCGTCTTCGGCGGGGGCTGCCGGCTCGGGCGGGGCGATCTTGTACCGAGCCCACAGAAGCGCGAGCAGCGTGTAGAGCCAGAGCGCGAGCGGAAAGACCAGTTCCACCACGGCGGTAATCGCCGCGATCGGTGCAAAATGGCCGAGATAGCGGAAGGTGTCCGAGACGCCAGTGCGCCTCGGAAAGCTCGGCGGCACATTGCCACCAAGCGTGACCGTCGAAGCGACCGCCTCAAGGCTCTGACCATGCTTGTCGAGGATGGCGTCGAGCCGCCTTGTGACGACCGGACGGCCTGCGATCTCCGTTCCCAGCTGAAGTTCTTTGCCGTAGGCGGCAATCAGGGTGACCGGAACCGCCTCATCAAGTTCGTTGGCGGCCTGCTGAATCTCCGCATCGATCTTCTGCAGAGCGGTGCGGCGGTCCCAGATGTCCTTGCCGCTGTCGCCGATCACATCCTGATAGGCGCCAAGCAACCGGTTCAGTTCCGCGAGAGCATCCCGGCGGGCCTTTTCGCCTGCATCCAACTGATGGACGATCGCCGATGCGCGACCGGCCTTGTCTTCAAGGGCCCGCGCCACCGGCCCGGGGCCTCCATTGCCGCGCCCCGAAACACAGGACGACCGCAACTCGCAGGCCCGTTTCTGATCCAGGTCCTGGGCGACGGCACGAACGGCCGGCGCGACACGTCCGGCCTGCTGGGCCGCGCGCGAGCGGTTGCCCACATAGTGGGAAAGCTCCGTGCCATATTCCTGGAGCTGCAGTTCGGCGACATCCTTGAAGGTGAGTTCCGCATAGGTTCCGGCGAAAAGGCCGCCGCCGACCACCAGGATGGACCCGACGCTGACGATGCCCGCGCTGACATAGCCAATGGTCGCAAGCGACGCGCCGCGTTCCACGGCCATACGGTTGATGCCATAGGCGACCGCTGTCGCGCTTGCCGCAAGCAGCGCCGCCTTTGAAAAGGCAACGATCCCCGTCCCGCTGATGAGGTTCGGAACCGCCATCATCAGCATCCCGCCCGACGAGGCGGCAAGCGCCAGCAGCGTCACCTTGACGAAGGGCCGCTTCTTGCGCTTCGGCAGGCGGATCGGCGTATCGGGCATGTCGGATTTTGCAGCCATGGTCTGTCCTTTCCGGTCGGCTATCGGGCAATGGGGAGACTGCTTCCGGCGGCCAGCATCAGCCGCTCGCAGTCGGCGCATTTGAGGAGCGCCGAGGGCTTCGCCCAAGCGTTCAATCCGCATTCGGGACAAGTGAATTTGATGCGGTCTTTCTTCTGGGGGTTCGGGTGGTCGACATCGTCGTCGCCGCCCGCATGGAGGCCGGTGAGATTGACGCGGTCGTGCCAGTTGATCTGAAAGCCGGTGTCGAGGAGCGCGCGGCAGGCGATGTCGAACGGGCCGCCGTTGACGATGACGTGGCTCATCCGGTGACCGGTCTTCTTGCCACCCGGCAGCCCGGTGCCCGATGGGGAAAGGCCGATGCTCTCCATCTTCTCGGCCCAGACCTGATCGTGATAGCCGTTAGAACCGCGCCTGCCACGCCGGTTCAGCGGGCCGAAGTCATGCCGCCAGACATGGCATTGCTCGTGAACGAGGGTCGAAAGCGAATCCCGGAGCGGGCGGAGCCCGAGGAAAAGCGGGTTCAGCGCCACCTCGTGGCAGAGCGTTCCGTCCGAGCGTTCGAACCGTTTGGGATAAAAGTGCCCGAGGACGTTCTTTTGCCGTGTATAGCTGATCAGAACGTCGGGAAGCTTGCCGCCGAACAGCGCGTCATTGAAATAGCTGTAGGCGTAGTAGACTTCCGCGCTCGCCTCCAGCGTCGGCGGTAGGTGGCGCTTCGATGCTTCCTCGCTGCTCCGCGAATTGGATCGTACGATCCGTTTCGCGTCGTTCGGTGAAAGGAGTTTTGTTTTGATATCGTGCGCCATCGTGAGCCAGGTGTTCGAAAGTTCAACACCTGGACTCCCTAGGACACTGACGGCCTGCAGGTACCCAACCAAAATCCTGCATTTCAGGTAAACGGTCGGAGCGGAGGTTGTTTTGGCAGAGCGTCCAAAGATCGACTGGCACGACGCCTCGCATAGCGATCGCGCGATCCTCTACACCTTCACAAAGCCGATGCTCGACGAACGCGGCTGGACCGTGCCGGAGTTTCTCAAGGCTGTCGTGACACCCCCCCTTTACCGCGCCGAAGACCTATATCGACAACTTTCGGGCAGGAAAGATCAGCCGCTCGAAAGCCGCCCAGATTGCCAATTGGATCGAGGAAAACGATCCCGAGCGCGCAAGGCAGATGGTCGAGGCGATCTTGCACGCGCGAGCCGACAGATCGGAAACCGAGCCGACCGGGACATGGGAAGCACTCCTGAAATCAAACGGGGTGTTCGATGGCGTGTCGATCATATCTCTGGAGAGCCAACGCCGTGGCTTGACCCGCATTGCTGACAGAGAGCCCGTGGCGGACCGGCCCATCAAACCCGGTGAACACTTCTGCTTTCGGATAGACAGCCCGATTGCCGGTACTCTCATCGCATTCCAGCAATACCTGTCCCTCTGGTATCGGCTGGATTTGACCGAAAGCAAAACGTTTCTCAACGTTGTTGCAGGCATGCAGCATATCCCGTTCGATCCGACGACCAGCGAGATCGTGGCTCTCAGCGAAGAAGAGCATTTTGAAAAGCACAAATACGTCTTTGTGATCTGCGACGCCCAAACCGTCGAGCGGATCGCCGCAATCACGGTATCGAATGCGGCGATCCCACAGGCCGCGATGAACGAAATGGCGGCGGCCCTATCCGTCATCGATGAACGAGCCCGGTCCATTCTGCAGATCAACGTCCTGTTCGCTAAGCCCGGCTAGGAGCCCTTCTGAGGCCCGTCAAGCTCATGAGTTTTTCGTTGACCGACAGCAGCCGGAACCACTCGCGGCCACCTGCGCTCTTGAGATCCGTCTCGCTCAAATCGGTGCCGTACTGGGACGTCTCCAGATCGAAGATCAGCGGGCTGTCCCCGCCGACATCGGCGATGAAGGATCGCGCCTTGGCCGTCACAGCAAGCGCAATCGCATCCTTGACGGCCGGTCCGAGAACCACTCGCGAATAGGCTTGGAGTTCCTCGGCCGTCGGTTCTTTTTCGGGGATGACCATCGTACCGTCATCCGTCTCTTTCAGTTCGGCCCCCGGATAGAGCCACATCTGAAAAAGATGGTTGAGCATCACGAAGAACCGGGTCGACGATAAGGGATGCGTGTTGCCGGGCTCCTCGTGACGCCGGTCCTCCCGTTCGATCAGCGCCATCACCGCAAAGATCGAGGCAGCGCGAAGGCGCAATTCCTCCCACCGATCCTCGTCGTACGCGTCAAGCAGGATATCGATCGCCTCGCTGTCCGCCTGAAGCTCCATGCACGGGAATGCCAGCGTGCGATCTTTCGGGTCCAGGGCATCAACTGGTGCCGCTTCACGCTTCGCAAGACCGGTCAGGGCAAACTGAAGGATTCCGTGTGTTTCGGGCAGGCCGGAATGTCCCGTGAGGTCGAAGTGGAGAAGCCGTACATGGGCCAGTTCGTGCAAACAAAGCCAGACCAGCGACAGATGCGTTACCGCCGCAACGTCATCGGTTATACGTGCGTCCCCCACCATTAACAGATCGGGGTCACGAAGTGCCTCGGTCCAAAGCAGATCGAGCGTGTCGACACAGCCGGTCGTCAAGCAGACGCGAAACCGGTCGCCATCCCGCTCGATCATCGCGCCGAACTCGGGGTCGGCCGTCACATCGAGATAAATGTCGCTCTGCAGAGGGTCCGCGGTGACGGCCGCCAACTGCGCTAGCGCGTCATCCATCGCGAAGCGAAGACGGCGTCGAGAAGCATCGAAATCCATGGGTTCTGCCTCGATCAAGGTCGCACATTCCCGTGGCGTAGATCGGCCTCAAATCCCATCCCGCAACGGCACTCGCCCCGTGGACACCCATTTCTATCCCCGAAATCAAACAGATGATGCGTCAGTTTGCCCAACCTATAATCGGGTAACCGTTGCTCGACAAAAGCCGCGCAAAAACAATGCTCTACCGCAAATAGGTATTTTGCTACCACATACATCGTATTCTCGCGCAAAAATTGTCATGCTACGGTTGAAAGCCAGAGTTAACCTCGCCGTCGACACAACGATTAGGCTGCTGAATGGATAATGGCAGAGTCGAGTATACCCCCGAATTGCTCTCGTCGACGGTGTGCCGTTGTCTGGGGCGAGAAACAGTGAAATGACGGCGACCCGGATGTCGGAAAAAAAGCAATCTGATAACGCGGCTGCAAAGTCGCCGCTTGCGTGGCCGGTTGGTTTGATTTTGTCAGTGCTGCCGCTGGTAGCGGTCGCCGGTGTGTGGTTCGCCTATCCGATCGGCATCTATGTTCTGATTCCGGGCGCTCTTATCCCGGGTCTTATCGCGGTGATGCTCGCTGAACCGGCCTCGGCGCGGCCTCGCTCGAAGAACTGGCCGAAGAGTTTGATCGTCATGCCAATCATAGCGACGATCGTGATCTATATCGTCACCTCGATTTTGTTCGATATGCGGACGGACCAGTTCACCGAAGCTTCTGAAATCTGGCAGCGTTATTGGGTCTTTCCAGGCGCTGCCGAGGCCTCCTTGACGGATATTTCAAAGATGGTTGGATCGCGGGAAAAGGCATTTCACCTCCTTTTCATTTTGTTAACAGGGTATTCTCTGACGATTATTATTATGTTTTCATTCTGCGGAACTTATATTGATATGTATATTTTTAGCCTAGAAAATAGAAATGCCGACAAATCAAAATACATTAAAGGCATATTTGGAATGTTGATCATATTAATAATTTTTGACTATTTAACAATAGACAACTACCATAAGAATTTTTCTAGTAGATTGGATGAAATTAAAACGGATAATGTAAATGTCTATGGACATTACGTAATTGGAATAATTCGATGGTATTCAAGCGGGTCTAAGGTAGCGATAAATTTGCACTTATTTCTTAATGGTCTCATTTACTTCCTCAATATGATGTTTTTTATTGCCATATACGTGGCGTACAAGTCTTTATCGCAGGGCGGTCAGCTATCTCAGCGGGGGGAATGAGGTCGATACCATGGCGTATGATGATTTGTCGACGGAAGAAAAGCGTGACCTTTGGAGTGCTATTGGCGCGACTCTTACAGCTTACTGGAACAAGAATGACGAAATTATTAGATATGCGATACAAACGACTTCTGATGATTCTGTGAGGGCAGAATTAACCCACCTGCGAGGACTTGTTGGAAGTGTTGGTCTTAGTTTTTCAGCTATTTTTGCTGCCGTTGACGAGCTTATTTTAGATGAGACGGCGCGCTCTGCGGAATGGGATGCAGCGCGAATTGCTGTCCGAAGCCTCACCTCATTTGGAACTGGACTTGTCACAGGTGCTGGAGCCGGTGCAGCCTATGGGCTCGTTATTGGTGGTCCAATCGGATCAGGTGTTGCAGCTCTCATTGGAGGTGGCATTGGTGCGTTTTATGGAGACGCTGCCGCATTGGAAGTGCTCAACGAGTTCGAGCAATATCTTCCTGTTGAACTGACCGGCCTTGATCAGGATCCGATTCACTACGTGAATTTGGGTGATTACGGATATATCGTCGGCAACGAGCTGCACAACACGATTTCTGTTCAGGGATCCAGCGGACGTGTTTTCGGCGGCGACGGCAATGACACCATCATAGGCTCCAATTATCCTTCGGAAGCGGATACGCTTGACGGGGGCGCCGGAAACGACAGCATTTCCGGAATGGCCGGCGACGACATCCTTTGGGGTAGCGGCGGTGACGATTTCCTGCGTGGTCAGCTTGGCGACGACTCGATCCATGGCGGCACGGAAAACGATACGATCCACGGTGGTGGCGGATCGGACACGATTTTCGGTGGTGACGGCAACGATGTCATCGAGGGTGGTGGCGACATCGTGGACGGTGCCCAGTCATTGGACGATAGCGATGAGATACATGGCGGCGCAGGCGACGACACGATCACGACTGAAGTCGGCGATCATGAAGTCTATGGTGATGGCGGAAACGACAGCATCACCGGCGAGAACACCGCCGGATATTTCGATGGTGGCGAAGGCGACGATACGATTTCCATCGAAGCTTCGACAAACGCCGGCGGAGCGCAGATCCATGGCGGCGATGGAAATGACACCCTCGAACTTGGGGCAGGTGTGTACCTAGCCACTGGCGGAAGCGGTGATGATCGGATCGAAGTCGTTACAGAGGACGGCACCGGAAGGACGATCTCTGGAGGCGACGGAGCGGATCAAATCACTGGCAGTGATGAAGCCGATCAGCTTTTTGGTGGCGAAGGCGATGATGTATTGATCGGAGGATCGGGAAATGATTCTCTTTCTGGCGGACAGCAAGACGGTGTGGGCGATGAAGACAATGTGCTCTTCGGTTGCGACGGGGATGACAGCCTTTTTGCGGGCTTGGGCGGCGATACTCTGGAGGGGGGCGCCGGCAACGATCAATTGACCGGATCGGACGGTGCGGATGTTTTCATTGTTGGAGAGGGACAGGACACGATCTTTGCCGCCGACGCCGACGATCGGTTGTTCGTCCGCATGAACGTGATCAACGGAACCGATGGCGACCCTGTGCGTGAACTGGTGCCAATACTCGGCGGGTTTATGTTTCGTGATCCTGACGAGCCCGTCCAAAATCTGACACTTCAGGGAGAAGGGGAAGCTTATTTTTATCCGCGGCGATTTGAGGCGGAATTGATTGTTCTTGACGAAAATGAGTACGATATTGAATTTACGGGTGCGTCACCAATTTTTTCCTATCTCGATTTTGGTATTTACTACTCTCTCATCGGTTCAAATCTGCTTATCGAAATATATAATGCATCAAGCGGTCCAAATACAAGCCAAACAATTCTTATAGAAAATTATGCTACTGGTGTTCTGGGGTTGACGTTTGAAGAGCTTCCCGACCCAGCCCAACTTGACGGCAATATTTCTCCCGGCCCCTCACAGCTCACCGATTTCAACGACAGGAACGATGCCTATGTCGCCAAATGTACCGCGCTTTTGAGCGGCGGCGACCTGGGAGAGAGCCCGCTGGTGGAAGATTACCAGCAGGAAGAGACCGGCGGCCCGGACGACGGCACCGATGGCGCCAATAATCTCACGGGAACAACGTCCTCCGAGACCATTATGGCATTTGCCGGCAACGATATGGTGGATGGAATGGGAGGGGACGACACCATCGACGGCGGAGAGGGTGAAGACACCCTCGTCGGCGGTGCCGGCAATGACTCGCTTATCGGGGGCGCAGGAAATGACACCCTCACAGGAGGCCTTGACGATGACACCCTTGATGGCGGCAGCGGCGCCGACAGCATGGATGGCGGTGAAGGGAACGACGTTTTCGTCGTCGATAGCAGCGACGACACCGTGGTCGGCGGCGCCGGTACCGATCTGGTCCGCAGTGCTGTCACTTTCGTGCTCGGCGATACGCTCGAAGACCTGCTGCTCACCGGTGACGCCGATATCGACGGAACCGGCAGTCTGAGCGCCAACGTCCTCACCGGCAATTCCGGTGCGAATATCCTCGACGGCGGCGACGGAGACGACACCCTCGCCGGTGGCGAAGGTGCGGACACGCTTATCGGCGGCATCGGTGCCGATAGCATGGATGGCGGCGATGGTGACGATACGTTTGCTGTCGACGATGCTGGCGACGTCGTCGTTGGTGGCGCCGGTACCGACCTGGTTCAGAGCACCGTCAGCTTCGTGCTTGGCGATACGGTTGAAGATTTGGCGCTTTCCGGCAGCGCCGATATCGACGGAACCGGCAATCTGAACGCCAACGTCCTTACCGGCAATGCCGGTGCGAACATCCTCGACGGCGGTGATGGTGACGACACCCTTTCCGGCGGCGAAGGCGCGGACACGCTTGTTGGAGGCAATGGCCATGACATCGTGACTTACGTGTCGGCGGATGCCGGCGTGAAAGTCCACATGGGCGATCTCACCTTCAATGAAGGTGACGCTGCGGGTGACAGCTATTCCGGCGTGGAGGAAATGATAGGAAGCGCCTTTGCCGATGAGATTATCGTGGTCGATGACAATTTCTGGCTAAGCGGCGGTGCCGGAAACGATACGTTGACGGCAGTCGGCGTGTCGAACGACGTGAAGGGCGGGAGCGGAGACGACGTAATTTACGCCGGGACCGGCAACGACACCCTCTGGGGCGACGATGGGAACGACATCCTTTTCGGTTACGAAGGGGATGACAGCGTCATGGGAGGGCTGGGCGACGACTACGCGATCGGCGGCGTCGGCAACGATGTGCTTTCCGGTGGCGAGGGTGCAGACGAGTTGCACGGCCATGCCGGCGCCGACACACTCTACGGAGGCGCGGGCAGCGACGATTTGTTCGGCGACGAGGGCGACGATCGGATCGAATTTGGCGCAGGCGACGATTTTGCCCTCGGTGGCGCCGGAGCCGATACGTTCAACGGTACGCTAGATTTCGGATGGAACGTCATCGGCGATTTTGTGGCCGGCGTCGACAAACTCGAAATCCACGACGTCGGGATTGGCAGTTTTACCGAACTCCAGGCATTCATGAGCGAGTGGAACGGCAACACCTACATCGAAATCGACGCGAACACCGGCTTCACGCTGGAAAGCGTAACGCTTGCGTCCCTCAGCGCGAGTGATTTTGATCTGGTTGCTTAGGATTTGGTGAAATCGTTGCGCAGGCCTCGCCCGAAATGTCGGGCGGGGCCAGTTAGCCGAAGCCGTCCGTCTTGGGTTCGGAGAATCCGATCAAAAAACTGCCGGACTCGACGGCAGCATCGAAAAGACGTTCTCTGCGTTCGAAGTTCCTGAATTCTCTCGCATTGAGCAAACTGCCTGATCAAAACGAAGACAAATTTTGCGGCTCACTCTCCCAATCCTCGTGGCCATGGCGCACGCGGACAATCAGCACGTCGCCACCGTCTTCGATGAGATAGACGATCAGATGCGCCTTGTGGGGATGGATTCGGACCGGCGGGGAAATCTCGGTGCGCTCGCGGGTGAGCTTCGGATTGTCGGCAAGGAGCTGGAACAGGGCTTCGAGTTCGAAGTGGTAGCGTTCGGCCTGATTGGCCCCGAACAGGATCACGCCCTCGCGATAGATGCGGATGATGTCTTCTTCGGCCTTTTGCGTCAGACGATAGTCCACGCCCGCCTACCGCTTGGCCTCGGCCTGTGCCGTCCGCAGCAGGTCGGCCATGGAGCGGGAACCGGCACCGCTTTCCAGTCCTTCGTCGACGAGCGCCTGCATCCGGGCGATCTTTTCCGCGCGTTCCTGGTCCTTTCGGATCAGGTCGCGGACATAGTCGCTCGTATTGCTGTAGCGCCCGGACCTTGCCTGCGCCTCGACCCAATCCTTCATCGGATCGGGCAGGGAAACATTCATCGTGGCCATCGACTTCTCCATACGTTCAGTATGGCAGATATTGGCAAATATTGTCAAAACAAAGAAGAGGCCGCTGCTTTTGCCAGCGGCCTCCGTGGGGAAGGAATGCAAAAGCACCCTCGATAAAACGATACCGGATGGGCCGGGCGGTTCAAGATGTATTCACACCCGTCAGCTCGCATGCCGATTGTGTGACGTCGCATGGTTCGATGCTGCAGGCACGAGCGCGCCGGCGGCCTCAGCCCTCGCTCTGTTGCTCCCAGGTGCGGTTGATTGCCGTCACCAAATGTCTGATCCGCGTCGTGATGCGTCCGTCGGGAAGCTTTTCAACCGCCGCCACCAGCTTGGTGATTTCCTCGATACGAATTGCCGATTGACCGTCTCCAAGGCTCGTTTCCTCGAAAAAATACGTGATCGGCAGCTTCAGTCTTTGGCTGATCCGGTAGAGGCGCTCGGCCGATATCTGATTCAAACCCTTTTCGTTCTTCTGGATTTGCTGGAAGCTGACGCCGGCAAAGGCCCCAATATCCTTTTGCGTGCAGCCCCGCATGATCCGGGCTTCGCGCAGCCGGCGCCCGAGGCGGCGGTCGAAATCGCTGATGTGTTCATCGTCCATCGGACCCTCCTTCCTTCGAAGGGTTGCCGTTAGCCGCGGCGTCGTTGCTGACGGAACGCATCAAGAGATGTGTCAGGTCGGCATGGTCGCGCCGGGCGTCGAGATAGATCGAGGTCATCGCCCGGGCATGGGCTCGAAGATGTGTGCCTTCCCGGTCGTCGAAGACACCGAACAGCCCGCGAACCGCCTTCTTCAGCTTCCACGCCTTGTAGGCGACGATCGCCTGCTTCGCGTTGTATCGATAGTCGTCGACCCGTTGTTCGGCCTCCTTCAGCGTGAAGAAGTCCACGTCTTTGAAAGTACCGCCCCGTTTCAGGGTGCGGATGGCATCGTTGGCCGCGCTCGTCGGCAGGCGGTTGAGGAAGCGATCCCATAGCGTTTCGTATGTTCTGGTCATTGTAATCCCCTTTGTTAAATTGAATTCCCACAAACAATGCGGGGATTATTAGACATAATTTGTTAATTAATCGTTAAATTCAATGAATATATTTGACTTTTGCAATAAAATATTGTAGTTTTCGAGAATATCTACATTGATACGACATGCCAATTAAGAACACAGATATCCTCACACCCGCCCAATGCCGTGCCGCCCGCGGGTTGCTCGATGTCGGTCAGACCGAACTGGGAGACCTCGCAGGCATTGCCCCGTCCACTGTCAGTATCCTGGAAGGCGGCAGACAGGCCGTCAGCCTTCAATCGCTTAAGAAAATCCGCCGGGTGCTGGAGCAGGCCGGGGCGGTGTTCCTGGAAGGTGAAGGCGTTCGCCGGCGCGAAGAGAAGATCGTGCAGATCGTCAAGGGCGAGGACGCCAATCTCCGGGTCCATGACGACATCTATCACACGCTGAAGAGACGCGGCGGCGAGGTCCTCTGTGCCGGGGTCACCGAACTCGACGAAAGCGCCGGAAAAAAGTTCGCGCTCCTAAAGCGCCATATCGAGCGGCTGCAGGAGGCGGGTATCACCGAGCGCATCCTCCTGAGGGAAGGCGATACGAACCTCGTCGCGCCGCGCGAATGGTACCGCTGGATCAAGGCGGATTACTTCGGCAGGAGCCCGTTCCAGATTTATGGCGACAAGATCGCGCTAAAGGACCTCGCCAACAATCAGATACTGATCATTCGCCATCCGCTCTTTGCGCAAAGCCAGACCGCAGCCTTCAACGCCTTGTGGGACATCGCCAGGCCCGTCGACATCGGGGCGCCCGGCGATGACTAGCCTGGCTCCTATATATGCGGAACGGACCAATGCCCCGCGCTTGACGAAACTCGGGACGGAACACCTGTCCGTGTTGTCATCCATTCTCCGGCACGTCGAGCGGGATGATCCGTTCGGCCGGTCGGCGGCCTACTTCGCCATGACGGGTCGCAAGGGGCTTTGGGCGTATGGCGACGACGAGACCATGATGCTGGTCGCCCGCCATCCCAACCGGGACGATATTCTGTTGCTGTTCCCGCCGATCGGGCGCGATCCGGCGGGGCTTCTGGCAAGGGCCGTCGACGACCCGCTCTCCCTGCCGTCCGGCAGGCTGGAACTCGCCCGCTTCTCCACCGAGGACCAGGCACTGGCCTCCCGGCTTGGGACCATGGGCGTAAAAGAACCGCACCGGGAAAAGGTTCTCGACTGGGCCTATCCCGTTCATGTCGTCAGCCCGAAGCGCATCGTCGAACGGGAGGGCAAACCCTTCGTGTCCTTCCGCGGCCATATCAACCGCGCGATCCGGGACGGATGCCGGGCCGAGCCGATCGATCTTGCCCGGCACCGGGACGACATTCTCCGCATCATCGACCGATGGGCCGACAGCCGCAGCGACAGCGACTTCAGCCACGACGATCTCACCGGGCCGACGCACTCGGTTCTCGGCCTCATGGACCGCACCGACCTCGATATCGGCGGAACCATCTCCTGCGATAGCCACGGTGCTCCAATCGGCTTCTGGCTCTGGGAGCAAGTGGGAAACACGGCCATGTCGCTCGTCCGCGCCTATCTCCGCCACCCCGGCAACGCCGAATACGGCATCCTATCGATGGCCGAGCAACTCTCTAACGCCAACATTCCGGAAATGTGCCTCGGCGGGTCCGAGACCGCCGACCTCGACGCCTTCAAGCGCAAGATGCAGCCCGTCCGCTCCATCGATTTGTCGACCGTCGCTCTCCCTGATCGTACCCTCGCCGCCGGCATTGGCCGATACCCGGTCCCGCTGTTCCCGGCGAGGGTGTGAGAAGACGACCAAAGATGGAGAAAGAAGAAGACGTGGCACTAGCCGATAGGAAAAGTAGCGCTTCGGCAAGTGAGAAGTGGAATAGACGAAAATGGCGCGCCTATGCCATATTAATTTAATATAAAAAACAATTAAGCAAATTTAAACTTCAATAAAAGCTAGTTCAGTTTCCATCATGCTCTAATTCGGCACGCAAAAATAATATTTATTATTCTAACACTTCGAAATCTCCTTTAATTAAATTAGGCGCATCCAGTAATATTTTAGGATCGAATTTATAATATCCTGTTAAGGTACCGTCATTTGTTGACACAAAATCTTTTTCAAAAACGGATGCGGACACCAAATTCAACAAACTCCAAACGGGCTCCTTTACAGCAGAAACAGTTCCAGGAGACAAGCCGATTCTCTTTAAAGAATCCACGTCTGAAACGTACGCATCTTTCAGGCCGAGCTGTTTTTTCACTTTTCTCGTACTTACTTCCATATTACCGGGAACATGAACCGCAACTAGGCCCATTCTTGTTCGATAAATAATCGACTTTAGCTCGTTTTCCAATGCTATATTCTTCGCGGTGGCAGCCTGTTGGCATGTTATTACCTCGCGGTCTAAAGTTGTTGAAATCAATTCTGGTGGTTTATTTCTTTTTTTGGATTCTAGAAAATACACAAGATCCGACTCAGTAACTTTTATTGAAATTTCCCAAAGATTATTAAAGCTTTCCATCAGCCAGCTTTTATCATGATACTCAACGATTCTTCCGCCTCCAATGTGATTCGGGTCGCGCTTCGATTGCTCAGCAATAAAAATTCGGCCGCTATTTGCGTCTTTATTATAAAAAATAACGAAATCCTCTATTCCTGAAATCATTTGTGGCTGTTTTCCAGGAACTCGCCTTAAATGAATGCCATTCCGTAATTGCTTGTTAATTTCGACGTCAATTTTTAACAGATCCGATTCTCCATGTAAAAATATCCTTCTTATTTCTACATCCCTTCTTGATGCCTCGATATTTTTTTCAAGATAAATTTGCTGATCCTGTTCAAACTCCCAAATCTCAGAAGAAAGAGATGCAACTGCACAAATCAACGTTT
This sequence comes from Rhodobium gokarnense, assembly GCF_025961475.1. Taxonomy (NCBI): domain Bacteria; kingdom Pseudomonadati; phylum Pseudomonadota; class Alphaproteobacteria; order Hyphomicrobiales; family Rhodobiaceae; genus Rhodobium; species Rhodobium gokarnense. The sequence goes on from NZ_JAOQNS010000009.1 coordinate 114,650, forward strand.
TCTTATCGGCGCTTTCAATTTGCCTGTACAATTCCGCATAATAATCATCCGAACTAACAAGAACCTCCCCGACTCTCGCATGTGATAAAATTTCTTTAATCTTATTTAGTATATATTTCTCCGATAAATCGTTTTCAATCTTTGATATATTTCCTCGATTGTTATCTATTGTTGAAAATAGCTCGAGAGCGATGCGATCATCTTTGGCCCGTTGCATCATTTGTGCGAACTGTCTCTTTAAGAAGATATTGCTTCTTGCGATGTTTGACTTGTCAAAATTTAAATAAACTACGCCGCCAAGATCGGTTGGTAGTTTAATGCGATCGGTATCAGTATTTTTGCATAAAATAATTGCTGTATTCTTCAATCCCAATTTTGCTGAAAATAACCCAATCTCAAGAATTATATTATCTCTAGGCGACATATATTCGTTTTCTCTGCTAGATGTCATGTCATCAGGCGTGACAATAATAGCAGCTAATTGCACACTTGAAGAAGCGGAAAGTAATTTTTCCAATACGAAATCTCCGGCTTGAAAATATTCTTCCCAATTTATGGTTTTGGCGCCAATCGAATGGATCAACGAAGAAACCTCATCTACGTAAGAGCGCCCCTCAGACGAAGATGCAATAAAAAATGTAATACTTGACATTACCACTTCCAATTTGAACCGCTTGGTTGCCCGCGATCATTCTCATTCTGTTTTTAATCGTGAATTTTCATTTATTTGGGACCATTTGGGAACGACGTATGACCGCTAGCGCGCTTGGTTGTATAGCGGATTTTTCGACAATCGCCAAGCTATGTTCGCTCTTGCGGGCTTTTTCCAATTTTGCTTTTGACACGGTCAATTAGTTCGTCATGTGGCGCGCTGCAAACGTATTCGTGGAGTTTAGTGACCAGCCACTTTCTAACCTCTTTCTGCGATCGTCCAACTCAGACTGGGCTATTGCGCCACATCGATTTAACAAGAAAGTAATCTTTGCAGGTAAACGGCACTGATCGATGACTGGGCTCTAACTTCAACGGATGGTCGCCGAGGGCAATGTCCCATTTGAGCATTGCTATCTGCAATTTGGAACCCTCTAGGCCTTCCTGCGTCATGGCTCGCGAGAGCGTCCAGCCAGAAACGCTGTAGCGTTTGCCAACGGTTTGGAAGCTTTCGCCCGAAGCCGCCAATCGCCGTGCCGCATTGCGCAATTGTCGCTTGCTCAGAATCGGCGGCCGACCAATCCGCTTGCCGCGTTTGCGAGCGGCTGCGAGGCCTTCTTTCGTCCGTTGGGAAAGGAGATCGCGTTCGAACTCGGCCAGAGCGCTGATGAAGATGTAGAGCAGCCTGCCGAAGGGAGACGTGGTGTCGATGCTCATGCTGGCAATGTGAATGCCGACTTCGCGTTTGTTGAGCTTTTCGATCTCGTTCAGCGCGTCCTGCGTCGACCGGTAAGCCCGATCCAAATCCCAGATTACGAACACGTCGCCGTGGCGTAGCCGTCGCATGATCTGCGTGTAGACCGGACGGCGTTTGCTGATGGCCGATAACGTCTCCAGGTGCAGTTCGTCATAAAGTCCCTTGAGACCATCGATTTGACGGTCCGGTCGCTGTTCGCTGGTGGACACACGCATGTATGCTATTCTTTTTCATTTAATATCAGTGTGTTAAGCGGCTTCTCGCTCTCCTTTGCCCGTCACACAATTGACCCTTTCCGCGTAGTTGGGGGAACCGCCGCATCTTTACCGCTTATCCCTTGATATTCTTCAATTTTACCAAATTTCGAAGATCAACTTCAAATATCCGCAAAACCGGTCGGTTATGAGCGGTGCCCCTCATGCCAATACGGTCAAGAAACTTGCTGTCGCCGGGGCATTCGTTCTCGGCATCAATACGGCGTTCGCCAGCGACAATGCGGGTTCGCCGATGACGGCGGGGCTGATCATGGATAAGATGCCGGTACGCGAACGCTTCAGCTATGTCGCCGGGATCGTCGAAGGCTTGGCCTATGCTCGGTTTCGCAAGGATACCGCCGCAAATGGCGGTAACGACACCAGCGGCATGAACTGCATCTATGGCTGGTTCTACACCGACAACACAAAGACGATGGACACCGTGGAGGCGGCATTCCGCAAATATGCCGACCACTACCCGGTAACCTTGCTGGCGGTTCTGATCAAGAGAAAGTGCGGTGAGTGATGGAACTGGTCGTCGCGGGAGCATTGGGACGGAGCTTTCGAAAGGGCGCGAATGAAGAGGCGCATCGCCGCATGCTCTGGCAGCTTCGCGAGCAGAAGGACCGGGACCGCCGACAGAGGGAGGAGCAGGTCGACCAAAGCGAGTCCGAGTTCATCGACCTCGCGACGACGATCATCACCGCCGAGCAGGCCGACCTGTTCCAGTCGGAACTCAACATCTATCACGAGGCGACCTACGAAGCGCTGCGGGACAACGACGAACGGCTCGAAGGCGTCGGAGCCCATATCGATCGGATGTTGTCGCATGCGCATGTGCTGGAAGACGGACGCCGTGTCTTCAAGACGGAAGACGGCACGCGGGTGTTCGACGAGTTCGGCAGGGAACTGGATGCTGAAACGATCTCGCCCGACGACATCGACGATGATCGGCCGCGATGGGAAAGCTACCGCGATGCGATGGAAGAACGGGAACGGCTCCTCCAAGAGCGTGAAAAACTCATCGAATTCCAGTCCGACCTCGACGAGGCGCAGGAGCTGCTCGACAGCGGAAAGATGACGCAAGCGGAGTTCGAGGAACGTCGCCAATACCTGCGCGACCATGCGCCCGATGCGGTGAAAGCCCATGCCAAGGGCATCGACTTCGAAAACGACGCCAAGCCCACCGCCGCCACCAACGCCGAACCGGTCATCGACCTCGACGACGAGCTTGCAGACCTGCCGAAACCGCAGCCTTCCGTACCCGGTCTCGGATGATCCCGGCAAACCTCCGGTTTGGCTTTTATCTCTCGTCCACGGGCAGCCCGGCCAATGTCGTCAGCCCAAGCTGTTCGGCGGCCTTTTCGTTCTCGATATCCTGGTCGATGAGAAACCGGGCGCGTCCCAGTTGCCCCATCGCCCTGGCCGCATCCTCCATGGCCTGGTCGATCAGTTTCAAAATCTCCGGATTGGTCATAACAAAATTCCTTTCGGCAAAAAGCTGGTGAGCCGGACCCTGAAAACCGTTGCACGCAACGTGCGCCTTATTCGAGCTAAGCCTTATATCGACGCGATCCGGCCCGTAGAGCCGATATGCGTGCAAGCGGGTTTCCAGACCGCACCGGGCCAAAACAACCCGGCACAAACATCGTACAGAAAAAGATGGGCCAGTTAAATAAATAAACGCCAAAATAAAATCGTCCGAAAGAATTCAGATAGACGATCGATCAAACCTCCGCGACATCGCGGTCCGGAAACCGACGCCCTTTCATTCGACCAAATAACGTGAAAAGCCGAACGTCGTGAAACGCAACTGAACCTTGAATTGAAACCACCTGACCCAAAGCCGACATAATCCGTTGCGCGCCATACCGGAATTGCAGTGGAGAAATGCGCTTCCGCAAGATGTGCGTGTACTACACGCGATCTTGCCAAAGGGGGCTCAAAGGCCGCCCCCTGTTGGATACCCCGGCTGGGCCAGTGCCCAGTTCTGAGTTTTAGGGGTGCCAGCGCTCACCAAGTGCAGCTCGCTCGTCTTGGTCCTGAGCATCCCTGTCATATCCTTCTGCAATTGAGGTGAGCACCGCCGAAACGCGCGGATGCGAATTCCCGTACCGTGCAGCTAGCCCCCGATACTTCTCCGCCAACACCCGCTCCTGTGCCCCGCCATCGTAGGGCCCGCGGGTCGTCACTCCTCTTGCGTTGTGGACACCTAAAGTGAAGCGTTCTCGAAGGCCGCCATGTTCGGGACGATCGAGGACGTCAAGCATCACCTCGGGTAACCAGTCCTCCCACGAACGGTGGCGAGCAAAATGGGCTATCAGCGCGCCAACATGCAGCTCCGCAACCTCTCGCCGGTCAGCATCAGAAGCCAACCTCAAGGCTTCCTCGGTCCATCCTAGAAACTGCCCCGCATTGATTTTGCCATCCTTGCTCATGCCAGGAATGGCTTTCCAACCTTCAAGCAAGTGACAGGCGGTTTCAGCCAAGAATCGGCGGTGCTCCGTTTCCATTTCTTCAAGTTCTGGTTCTGCTGCTCCATCCCGACGCCCGTAGTGCCAAGTCAGAAGCTGAATGAATAGAGCTGGGTCCCGCGCGAGTTCCTTATGAAGAGCTAGGGTTCTTTCCCCAGTCCTATGGCCGTAGTTGCACAAGAGTGGCACGAACGGCAATTCCAGACTGGCAATCCGGTCGTCTGAAAAGTCGGGAGCATTGTCCAAGCACTCGAATACCTCTTCCAATTCGTATGCTCCGGGAGATGGTCCATTGGGTTCCTCGCCTCGGGAAATAGCTTTGAGGATGCGCTCCCAACGATCCGGCGTGATTTCGTTGCGAAGGAAGATCACGGCGTTAAAAGCTGACCGCGGTCGCTGTGCCGCTAATAATTTTGTCACTGCGAGTTCAACCTCGTCCGCAGGCGTATCATCCCACAATCTGATTGAGACTGAATTCCAATACGCCTGCTCTACATCCGGCCCGAGCGCAGCGGCGACTTCCCAGCCATCGGAGCGGCCCGGAAGTAGCTTGGCGAGTCGCTCACGCTGTGTCGGGTCCTCAAGGAGGCCCTCTTTCTCGAGGGATGCAATGGTGGCTTTTAAGTCACTCAAACCCGCGGTCCAGAAAACTTGTCTCAGAAAGCTATCTGCCGCTTCGGACTGGTTCGCGCGCAAGGCTTTTCTGGCCCATTGTGTTGCGGTTTCGGGAGGTGAATCTTGGGAGACCAGAGCTTGAGCGACTAATTCAGGACGTTTGACATCCAGCGCGAAAGGCAGGATGGCTTCAGGTCCGAGTTCTGCTTCGATTTCAGCAAGCGCTTCGGACCTTTTTTCTTTCACCCGTGCTTCGCGCTCTCGCCAAGAAACGCGTCCATCATCCTCATCATCGATGAGGCCGCGCCACTCAACATGAGTATTTTCGAAAAGCCAACGATGACGCATTGTTGCTTGAGTTGGTTCGAGCGCATTTTCTATGCGCTGAAATGCCTCAGCCAAGTCTCGGTTATCGGGCTCATTCTGAGATGCACGGATGACCTCTCTGCGACGCAGGTCATGTCGCAATTCGGCTTTGTCGCCATCGGATGCAGAGTCACCCCAACGTTCTACCTCGGTGACAAGCCTGCCTAGATCATCGGGGTGAAGCCTCGACGCAACCTCAAGCACCTTGTCGAGTTCGAGCTTGCTATACGGAACCAAGTCTAAGAGTAGATGGCTAGCCCCAACTGCTGCATCCCAAATACCACTATTCGTTGCTTCTGGAACTTCTTTCTCCAATGCCCTCCATCGAGGGCGGGAGGTTCTGAAAGCAAGTCCTGGCCCACCACCAGGCAACAGAGAAATGCACACATCAATTGTCGGTGTTCGGTAGGACCCCGAAAGTTCTCGAAGGACCTTGAGGCGCTCAGTCACGTTCAATGAAGTTGCCGGTAGCCATGCCAAAAACAGGGCCTTTGCGGTGGACGCCGGTGAATTCGTCCAGTTATCATCCGTGGGAAATCGCTGCAAATCGAACACAATTTTGGCGACGCGAGAAAAGTGCTCGGGATGCCATGCCAGAATTTCCAAGGCCCAAAGCAAATTTGTCCGCAAACACTCACCGCCCATGGCGCCGCCAGTGGTACCCATGATTTCTTGAATGGCGGGATCCTTTCCTCTTAGTTCCTCTTCAAGGCAGTCAAGAAACGCATAAGGAGCAGCCTCCGCAAGTGCACGAAGATGGCCGCGAATGCTCAGCCAACGCTCGTCATCAGCGCCGGCTATCAACTCGCGAACAACTTGGCTCGCGCGGTAAGCGAGGTCGACTTTGAGACTACTTCCACAAATTTCGGCTCCGTATACTGAGAGAATGCACAATGCGTCGCTGAGCCCGGATAGCAAAGCCCCTGAATAGCTGCGCGCTTTGCCAAGCACATTTGCCATCCACCATTTGTCCTTGGGGAGGTCTAAGGCAGGATCTCTGTCGCCCAACAATTCTGGAACGAGTTGAAAGAAACGATCCAAGTCGTCCCGGTCTATGTAGGGGCCAATTGCAAACAGCGCGTCTAATTGCGAGACGACAACGTCTACGTTCCCATATCTCGCAATGGGCACGTCATCCAAAGCAAGCAGTTCATCTCTGGCTCGTTCAATCTCGCCATCATCCAGCTCTCCAAGAAGCTGCAGAACCGCCAAATCGTCGAAACTTTCTCGATCGACCCATGATCCCGCAAGCGCGAACGGCAATAGTCTCTTGGCCAAGGCGCGATCGCGAGCCCAAAGAGGGCGTCGGATTTCCGGATCAGGCGACAGGTGCCGCCGGAGAATTGGCACCGAATGTCCGGTCTTCAACGCAAGACTCTCAGCGTCATCGCATGACAACCCCATTGCCTGGAGTTCGTCACGAAAGACCTCAGATGGGACATGCGAAAGCTGCGATGCTTCCCGAACGTCTTGTCGTCCGCGAGGATAGGCCCGCACGATAGTAAGATTGCGTCTGTCGCCAAAATCCGGTTCTTGGCCCTCGGGGAGATCTGCAATTATAATGAGTCGAGCATCGCTCCGAGGAATTGCAATATCGGCTCTCGTCACCACGAGGGTGCGATCAAGGAGATCGTCAGCACTTTCTTCGGTGAGTGCCGCGATTACAAACGCTACCGCTTCGCTTCGATCATCTGCTGCAACCGATACCACAGCGTCGCCGTTACGAAGGTCTCGTAACAACGTTGCCGATTCATCGTGTCGTCGAGTGGCAACCAATCGACGCGAGATCGGCGGATTGGAGGCAGTTGACCATCTTACCCACCACTCATTTGGCGTAAGCAGGCCTGGTTGATCAAAACCGAGAAGTTCCCCGATCCAACGAGAAGTAGCAGGTGCTTCGTCAAGCCAGTTTTCTAGATCTATTGCATCCCACGCCAGAACATTGGCCCAAGAGTTTTCTGCCTGCCGCTCCCTTTGCCATTCATTCTTTGCTGGCCAGCGTCGGGGCGTGACAAAAACGAAACTCGTGGTTGCTCGTTCTTCCTCAGGTGTTTCATCCGTCCGCTTTCGATAGTCGCTATTCGCCTTCGCGAGCGAGTTCTGATTGCAACCCATCTCCCAAATGCTTCGCCCCTGAGGGACCCACACTGTCGCTTGTTCAGCTACGGCCTGCCCATCCAATCCAGCTAGATCGACAGCTTCATTTCCCGGAAAGCGTAGTGATTGCAGGGTTATTGTTGTCTCGCGAACTAGTCGCCGCACCAGAATTGGTAAATTGCTGCGGCATTGGTGGTGATCAGCCCATTGCCTTAGAGCGGTTTCATTGACCGGCATCGACGCCCCCAATGCTGCGGAAACTGAAAGTGTTGTTCTGGCTGACGCTACACTTCTGAAGATTCGTCGGAAAGGGCAGGTTTTGGCAATTTACGGCTGCAACCCGGCGGCTAGTGAGAACTCGCCATTGTCACAACGCGACAGGCGCTGTCGCGGCTCATCAGTCGACAGCCTGCAAATGACCAGGTTGTTAGGTGCCCCGGTGCCGCTCGTCCTTGGCGCTATGGGCCAGAAGATCACGGCGAAGCTGCCGGATATGGTTTTTGATGATCGTGATCATCGCCGCATGGGGGAAGACCGTTTCCCTCACCCCGGCGTAACCAGCGACGTCCTGTTCGTCGCGGGTCTCGAAGCTGCGGAATCCAGATTGGTGAGCAGTCGTTCCACCTCGTTGTCGTTGAGCTTCGCACCTTCGATGCGGGTGGAGAAGCCGATGCTTACAATGGTCGCCACCCGGCGCCAGCGTCCCAAGCTCCCTTGAGCTCGTCGATCTCGGCAATGTGAGTGAGGGCTTCCGGGGCGACGGCCAACTCGTCGATACGGAAGGCCATATCCAATAACTTACCCATAAATACCCGAAAATGGTGATGATTTCGGACTGAGATCCACATTCCGGGTGTTGGCTGTCTTGCGGGCTCTATTTCGCTCCGCTCCACCGAACCCGCCCTTCGGCAGGCCTGCGGGCGGTTTCGGCCCATTCGGGTGACGATCCCGGACAGGAAGAGACGCGGCGGCTGGTCGCCGCCACTCGTCTTTTGCTCGCGCGTTGCACGCGCGTGGACCCCATCAGCCAGCTTACACCGCCGCAGGGTCGCCTGATCCAATAGCCTTGGTCCGGGCTGGCCCGCTCCATTCGGCACACGTGCCTCCCGTGTGGCCCGGACCGCCTTCGGCGCCGCAAGCGGCAAGGCTTTGGGGCGCCCTGCTTGCGGTCATAGCGTCCGTTGCGGTCGCTGCCGTCGGTCCTCCGGCGGCGGCTTTTTTGTTTCCGGGATTTCGGACGCTCGGCGCTGGCCAGGGGGTCATGCGCGGCGGGTTTTCTCTCCTGAGAGCTTCGCCGGATTTGAAACCCAAACCCCAAGCGAGGACATCATGGCCAAGAAAGACATCTATCAGGAGGTCACCAGCAAGATCATTGCCGTTCTGGAGACGGTAGACCTTGCCGACTACCAACCGCCCTTTGCGGCACTGGCAGCTCAAGGACTGCCGCTCAACCCCATCACCGAACATCGATACCAGGGCATCAACATCCCCTCCCTCTGGTTCGATCAGCAGGACAAGGGTTTTTCGTCCAGCCATTGGGCGACTTTCAACCAGTGGAAGGAGCGCGGCGCGAACGTGCGCAAGGGCGAAAAGGGCAGCCCGATCATTTTCTACAAGACGCTGGTCAGGCAAGAGTAGACCGACAGCGGCGAAACGGACGAACGCGCCGTTCCCATGCTCAAGACCTATACCGTTTTCAATGCCGATCAGGTTGACGGATACGACCGCGCCGACCCCGTCCGCCGCGACGACATCGATCTTGTGACCCGCATCCAAGCGGCGGACCACTTCTGCGCCAGTACCGGAGCCGATATCCGTCATGGCGGTGGCAAGGCGTTCTACCACCGGGTGGAGGATTTCATTCAAATCCCGGACACCAAGGCCTTTGTGGAGACCAAACAGGCAAGCGCCACGGAGAACTACTACGCGACGCTGCTGCACGAGCTGACCCACTGGACGGGAGCGGCGCACCGCCTTGACCGCGACAAGGCAAAAACCGGGGCTGAGCGGGACCAATACGCATTCGAGGAACTGGTCGCCGAGCTTGGCGCGGCCTTCCTGTGTTCGGCTATCGGCATCGTGCAGACGCCGCGTGACGACCATGCCCTCTACATCAAGGGCTGGCTGACCGCGCTCCGGAACGACAAGAAGTATGTCTTCAAGGCGGCAGCACAGGCCGCGAAAGCCGCCGAGTTCCTACACGGCCTGCAAACCGAACCCTGCAAAGCATCCGAGCCTGCCCCAGAGCGGCCCCGCTAGGGCCGTTCACGGGTGCGCTTGTGCACCGTTCATTTCAACTCAAACATTTAAGGAGAAAACCCATGAAACTAACCCATTTGACCCTCGACCAACTGAAACCCGCCAAGGTCAACGTCCGCAAGAAGGGCGGCAAGGATGTCGCCGATCTCGTGCCGAGCATCCGCTCGCTCGGCCTGCTGCAACCGCTTCTCGTGCGGCCTAACTGCGAAGGCTTTGAGATCGTCGCGGGACAGCGCCGCTATCACGCCTTAACCAAACTGGCCGAGGAAGTCGAGGCGCAGCCCGTGCCCTGCATCGTCATGGAGGACGGCGACGATGCGAAAGCCATCGAGGCCTCGCTTGCGGAAAATGTCGCCCGCCTGCCGATGGACGAGATCGACCAGTACAAGGCCTTTGCCGTGCTGGGGGAAGAAGGCAAGGACGTTGCCGAGATCGCCAGCACGTTCGGCGTGACGGAGCGGCTCGTCAAACAACGCTTGGCCATTGCCAACATCATCGGGCCGATCCTGACCGCCTATCGCAGGGGCGACATCGGGACCGAGACGCTGCGGACGATGACCCTTGCCACAAAGCGCCAGCAACAGGATTGGTGGGCGCTGTTCAAGGACGAGGACGCATACGCGCCGCACGGCTACGCGCTGCGCCAGTGGCTCTTCGGTGGCCAGCAAATCTCGGTCGAAAATGCTCTGTTCGAGCTCGAAGAGTTTATAGGCGCGATCGTTGCGGACCTCTTCGGCGACGAGCGGTATTTCGACGATACGGACGCCTTCTGGACCTTGCAGAACGAAGCCATCGCCAAGCTGAAAGACGACATCCTCGCCAAGGGCTGGCAGGACGTGGAAATCATGGAGGTCGGCGCATTCTTCGCCAGTTGGGAGTACCGCAAGGCGACAAAGAAGGACGGAGGCCGCGTCTATATTCAGATCGCCAAGGACGGCGAGGTCACGGTCCACGAGGGCTACATCACCGAGAAGGAAGCCAAGCGCCGCGACAAGGCGGAAGCAGGCAACACCGACGAGCAATCCTGCGAACGCCCCGAACTCACCAAGGCCATGCAAAATTATCTCGCCCTACACCGCCACGCCGCCGTGCGGCTCGATCTCCTGAGCGATCCCGCGCTTGCCCTGCGAGTTGTTGCCGCACAGATCATTGCCGGATCGGCCCTGTGGACGGTCTACGGCGAACCACAAAAGGCAAATACCGAGGCCATTGGCGAAAGCCTTGCCGCCAGCACGGCTGAGGCGGCGTTCGCTGCCGAGCGCGAAGCCGTCCGGCTATTGCTTGGCATCGAACAGGACGACAGCGACACGCTCGTCTGCCGCCAGCACGACTACGGTCGGTCGCATGACCTTCTGACCGTCTTTGCCAAGCTCGTCGATCTCGACGACGACAGCGTCCGGCGCATCCTGACGTTCGTCGTAGCGGAAACCCTTCCGAGTGGCAGCGCGCTCGTCGAAGCGCTCGGCATTCTCAAGTCGGCCGACATGGGCGCTCACTGGGCACCGGACGACACCTTTTTCGATCTCTGGAAGGACAAGGAAGCGATCAACGCCGCTGTGAAGGAAGTCGCCGGAAAGGCCACGGCCGATGCTCACGTCACCTCAACGGCGAAGGTGCAGAAGAAGATCATCCGCGATCACATCGATGGAACCCGCAAGCCGCACACGCCCGACTGGCAGCCGCGCTACACGACGTTCCCGATGGGCACCTACACCAAGCGCGGCGGCATCGATGCCGTGGAGCGCGGTAAGGACCTAAAAAGGCGCTTCAAAGCTGCGTAGGTTTCGGCTGCGTTGAAAAAATCGCGCCCGGCGCCAGAAGAAGCCGCCGGGCGCATACCTATGCTCTATCAATGGCAGCTGAGGTTTAAAGAATGGAGGCGTGCCAAAAGCACTTCTTCCCTACATTTGAAACGACCTATAGGGGTGGGAAGCGACAATTTACAACGTCCGAAGTTAATGTCGGCAAGGCAGATGTCGGGCGAGAATTCCAAATCTAGAAAGGTCCCCTTACCCCTAATCACAGAAAAAATAGATTCTTACACTATTTCGGTCGCCGCCTTTTCCACGCTAGCAGCTACACGAAGCACATTTTCATCGCCAAACTGTGGACCAATAACCTGAAGTCCCAGCGGCATACCATTTGTACTCGTTTCGACTGGCAGGCTAATGGCCGGAAGACCTCCCAAATTTATCGGAACAGTATAGACATCCTCGAGATACATCTCGACGGGATTTGTAGAATGCGCTCCAATTGGAAAGGCTGATGATGGCGCCGTCGGCATAAACATTACGTCTGCATTTTCAAATGCCATACGAAATTCATTTGCCACGATGTTTCGCACCTTTTGCGCTTTCAAATAATACGCATCGTAATAACCAGCGCTCAGAGAGAATGTTCCGAGTAATATTCTCCTTTTAACTTCTCTTCCAAATCCCTCGGCCCGTGTCCTCTCATACAGGTCATTAATATCGTTCGGGGCCTTCGCTCTAAAACCGTACCGAACCCCATCATATCTAGCCAGATTCGAAGATGCTTCCGATAGGGCAATAATATAGTACGCCGGGAGCGCATACTTGAAGCTTGGCATTGACACTTCGACGATCTCGGCACCTATGCGCCGCGCAATTTTCTGAGCTTTGTCCCAAACTTTGTCGGCATCGCTGGTCGATTCCAGAGCAATCACTTCTTTAGGAAAAGCAATACGAAGCTTCCTTTGTTCTTTTCCCAAAGCCTGTGAAAACGCGTAAGCTCTTCCATCCACCGACGTTGTGTCTTTTGGGTCTTCTCCTGCGATTACGTCCAAGAGAATAGCAACGTCTTCAACGCATTTCCCGAAAACGCCGGCTTGATCGAGCGATGAACCATAAGCGATAATGCCCCATCGGGAACAAGCACCATATGTCGGCTTCATGCCGACAACGCCACAGAAGCTTGCGGGCTGCCGAATTGAGCCGCCGGTATCAGTACCTAGGGCGCCGGCAGCAAGATTTGCTGCGACAGCGGCGGCCGACCCCCCCGACGAGCCTCCTGGAACCAAATTGCCAAATCCGAGCTTCGTGCCGACCGGATTGATGGTCGGGCCGAAGTAGCTGCTCTCGGTCGACGAGCCCATAGCAAACTCGTCCATGTTCGTCTTGCCGAGAATAACAGCGCCGGCATCGAGCAGCTTCTGGGTAACCGTAGACTCGTAGGTCGGAACAAAATTCTCCAAAATGCGGGACGCTGCAGTGGTCCTAATCCCTCTCGTGCAGTAATTGTCCTTTACGGCAATAGGAATTCCATCCAGCGGCTTTCGCTGGTTCTTCGAAATACGCTCATCGGCCTCCTTGGCTTGCTGAGCCGCCGAATCGCGAGCTTCGGTTATATAAATATTTAGATGTTTATTCTTTGTGATTTCGTCGAAATATTCTGACACCAACTCAGAATTGGAAATCTTTTTTCCTTCAATCAGCGACTTTTGTTCGCTGATCGACAACGCTGTGGGTGCCAAATTGCCATTTTGGGGAAGTTTCAGAGCGGAAAACACTTTGGAGCGCCTCGTTTTCAACAGCGGCTATCTGATTGCATAAAACCACACATTGGAGCACCTGCTTCTAGCCGAATTCTCAGGCGCGCGTAAACATGGACAGTGAGAGTTTTTCAAAGCTGAAAGTGACCCCGGGGGATGGCACGAAGGTCAGCACCACGTCACTGTCGCCAATGATATTTTTGACCTTTTCCTTCGGCAGCTGCTCGACAACGTTAAAAACGCCGCTTTCGGAGAGTTCGATACGGTGCAGCCGCCGTGGATGGCTATCCCTTGCAATCAGATCGATTTTAGGGTTTGGGAAGTTCATATAGAGGTCGATCACACCCTGTTCAGCGCCATCCTCGATCGTCACGTTAACCCCTTTCATCCGCAAAACAGCAGCCGACAAGACGGTCGGATCAAAACGCCGGTCCGGCACGATGAAGTCTGAATAGGGCGCGTCGATTGGTTTGTCGGTTTTCTTGAAGTTGAAATCGAACAAGTTTTGCGATTGTTCACCTCGCTGGCTGATTTGCATCTGAAGCTTGACCTGCTCGCCGATGCGGGTACCCATGGTAACCATCAGCTTTGTCAGCGCTGCCTCAGGAGTCATGTCGAGACCTGAAATAACTCCATTGTCGATGAGGCCGACGCTTGCGGCATAAAGCCCCATTTCGACGGCGCCCTGAGGGCATTGGGTGATGTTGACCACCACCTTGTCGCCATTGCTGATGCCGTCGCCAAGGGCCGCAAGGAAATCAGCGTCTTCCGGTGCGTTGCCGGTGCCATATGTGCGAAAGACAACGCCTTTGACCTCATCGAGGTTGAGGATCTGGTTGAGATGGCTTGCCCTCAGGCCAGGATAGAGCGAAATATCGAGGACATCCGGATTGAGTTCGGTGTGCACCTGAAGGTCGAGCCCGACTGGAGGTGCCGGACGTATCTGGCTTTCGAAGATGCGGACATGCTCGCCGATCTCGCCAAGGGGTGGGCAGTTTGGCGTATCGAATCCGGTCCAGGCACTGGCGCTCATTTTCCGGGTGCGACAACCGCGAAGCACCTTATCGGCAAAGACGACGATGACCTCGGGTATCCTCGGCAAATCCGTTGCCTTGAAACCGGCAATTTGCAGGGCATGACCATAGTTCAAATTGGCATCTGTCCGCGCATTGGTCAGCGGAAGCTGTGAGCCGGTAATAATAACGGGTTTTGCAAGATTTTCCAGCATGAAGCTGAGGGCGGACGCGGTATAGGCGAGCGTGTCTGTGCCTTGAAGAATAATAAAACCATCATGATCTTCATAATTTTCCTCTATCTTACGCGCAATATTGATCCAATCATCTGGCGTCATTGAAGACGAGTCAAGCAATCGGCTAAATCGCTCCAGAGTCACATCGACACCGGGAGCTAATTCAGATGCTTCAGGCAAGGCATCTTCTAAATCCTCAAGCTCTAATGGCTCCAATGGGTGTCCTGGAACTGCACGGTTTGGCGCCATACCGAAGGTGCCGCCCGTATAAAGGACAAATACCTTCGAGATAATGTGATCATTTTTTACTCCATCAACCGCGTTGGAAATTTTTTCATTTGATGTCTTTGGTGACACACTATTTTTACGAGGCATTATTTTTCCTCTCCGTTTTCTATTACATCCAGTTCGCCGACGTAATCAGTTTCCATCATGCGTTTAATCTCGGAGATTTTTCTATCAATCGGCAGGTCACCTTTGTCGACCCGCTCCTGGATCTGCGGCAGGACCCACATGAATTTGGTGACTGCCGCCGGTGGAGCCATGTTGAGTGCCGCCAGGGCCCCTGCCGCCAGCGGAGGACCGGCCGGTTCATAGTTTGCGGTCATGCGAGGCTGGATCGGGAATTGGCTTGCCAACATGACTGGGATGTACCTCTCGGTGGCCGCCTTTATGAACGAGATGAGGCTCCAATGCCCTTCCGTCGGCACGTTGCCGATACCAAGCGTTTCAATAATGATGCCGTCGAGGGTTGGATTTTTCAGCAGTGGCATCAAGAAATCGGGGTTGAGCCCAGGATAAAGGTCGATCTTAAAGACGCCGCGCGAAAATTTATTACGCAGCTCCATCTCCCGGCGCCGATCGATTTTACGTAAATCTTGCGGCCTGATGTCGATATCATCGGCAATTGTGCCGAGAGGTTGCCAAGTCGGTGAGTGCATCCCATCAAAGCGGAAATCGTCCTTCTTTTGAACTCGGACACCGCGATGAATTTGGTCGCCTACAACCGCGACGACTTCCGGAACATTCCGCGTCGCCACCGCCACGGCGCGCGTCAGGTTAATTCGAGCGTCGCCGTGAATCACATCGGTACCGACCTGTGCGCCGACAAAGACGACAGGTACGCGCAGCCCCTCGCCTAATGCAAAAGCAATTGCGGAGGCGGTGTGAGGTAGGGTATCGGTCCCGTGCGCAACGACGAATCCGTCGAATCCGACGTAACGCCGGGCGAATATTGCGTCGGCCAACGTTTCCCAATCATCCGGGTTCATGTCGGAGCTGTCCTTGGCCATCAGGGCGACGGCCGTGACCTCGGCAATCGAATTGAGTTCGGGAAACTTGCGGAAGAAGCGGGTCAAATCCGGCGGGATGGCGTATTTCCCGTCGGGCTGCAATTCGGTGGAGATCATGCCGCCGGTATTGATGATGCAGATACGCTTGCGGGGGGCGTCCAATTTAACGGCAACACCGGGCAGTTGACTGGAAAAAACCTCCTCGCCCAGTTCTTTCTCTATTGTTTTTGCCCACGCCTTATCGAATACGTTGCGGTAGATGTCCGATTTAATTACGAGGTGTTTTTCATCCTTGGGATCGAACCGGACGAGCCCACTCGTCAGAAGCGATGCCCGCACTTCTTTACCCAGTGTCTTGACGGCTATTGGACCCTTCAGCGCCTTTTCGTAAGCTGCAATCACGCGAAAAGCGAGATCCGGTCGCTCAACGATGATGTCTCGCGGGGAGTTGAAATGAGCGCGGCGCCAATCTCCATCCTTGGCGCGGGCTATTCGATCCGACAGGAAAGGGGCGAGTTCCCCCGTGCTTTGGACATTTTCGCTGCGGGCTTCATCAAAAAGGCAAGCGGTAAGATAGGGCTGCCCGCCGGTAGCCGTAAGAATACCTGCCGCTATAGACAATCGCTCTTTTTTGTCCGTGGCGGGATAGCCCTCGGCCCACGCAGCAATGACTGCATTATCTTCGGGATCGAAATCACGGAGATCAACCTGTTTGGCCACTATATTGAACGCTGAGCCTCCCAGAGACTTAAGTAAGTTCTCCGGCGGATTGATGCCGATCAGGACGAAACTTAGGTCCAGTTCGTCGCGCCGCGCCGCGAGGACGCGAACCGCCTCGAATAGGCTATCGGTAAAATAAGAGTAGAGCTGAACAACATCGATCTCATCGAAGGCGACCACAATCGCCCCTTGCAGTCGGCTACGCAAGAATTCGGAAAAGAAAGTGGATATCAGATTGGTCGTCGGCATTTCGCCCTGGGCGGCAAGCCATTTTCCAAGATCACCTAAATCCAGTCGAAACTCACGACACAGCGCCCGAAACAAAGTTTCCGTCCAACCGCGTGCCATACGCGTGCTGTCTTCCGGCAGGCCGAATACTTCGCGGAAGTCAATCGTGCCGAAAGTGATTCCTTTATCTTTTAACGTATGTTGGGTCTTGACCCACAAGCTTGTCTTACCGGTCTGGCGTGGCGCCGTGATGACGAAAACATCCCGCCGTCGTTCAAGCATGCGAGTAAATTCGTGATCGACGCCGCGTTCGACATAGAGCGCTTGGTCGGATCGTACCGGCCCGCCTGAGGATTCATAGATGACAGGGGGGCTTTCTGTATTGGGAGAAGGCACGCGTTACTTTCCTAAACTAGTTTGGTTTCAACTCTGATCGCATGCAAATAGAACCGGCAGACGGTCGGCTCACGCAAATTACCGTCGATGAGCCCGAATTCGCGGAGGCTGCGACCGTATTTCCTCCAGATATCCTCCATCTGCTTCTGGTTTGAGGATTTATCGTTCAAATTGTCGGTCTGAAGGAGAACCGCTTTAAAAAGGTCCTTCAATACATAGTTTCTGCCGATGAGGAAGCTAATTTCCAGCTTCATTCGTTCCCAGTGGGATTCGTAGTCGCTCTCAATCTCAAGCGCCCGTTCTGTCGCCTCTTCGAAATCCTTGCCGCTTCGAATATCCCAGGCATAGAGATGGGTTAGATAGGGATGCCCATGAAAGAGTTCGTACACGTGCTTCGGATCGTACTTATCCGTTGAAACGTCCAGCAATCGAAACAGTTCGACAACATCTGTCTCGGTCAATTTCTCTAAGCGCAGTTCGCTGGCCTGTGTCGCGTAGGGAGATGCGTGGGCAGCCGACCAACTTTTGCCGGAGAATGCTGTAACCAAGACGAGCCGCTTGAATGGCGGCGCGCCGCGGGCGGCGGAGTAGCGCAACTCCGATAACCAATTCACGAGCGCCAACGGGTCGGTGATTGATCCGGCCAGTTTGAACAGCTGGTCGAGCCCGTCGATGACTACCACAACGCGCGCAAATCTCGTCCAAGCCATCTCCGCCCATCGTCGAAACGCCTCCTTCATGTCGTGGGCATCGCCCTGCAGAAGGTCCAACGGCATTCCGATCGCCCGATAAACCGCGCCGAAAATCTCCACCTGGGTTAATTTCTCACCGGCAGCAAAGGCAACATCCAAATTGACCATCACAACACAGCAGTTTTCCATGTTGCGAGCGTAATCGTAGACCCGGTTGAGGAAAGAGGATGTTCCGCCATTAATCGGCGCGACGACGATACTTGCCGGTGCCGTCCCGTTTTCCAAGATTGATTGGATCCTGTCGTCGGCGTCACGCTCCAGATAGTTGATCGCAAAAACTGCCAGTGATCCCCGCGGTTCGACAATCACCTTGGTGGGCGTTTCAGCGTCATTTGTCCCCTCCCCTAAAGCAATGCCGGCCAAAATTTGTTTGAAGGATATGATCTCGCTCGGCTTAATGTCGTTTGCCGCACGGGCAGTTCGCACTTGCCGCGCCTCGTCAAGATCGGCCAGCGCATCAGCTGCCCCAGCTTTATGGGCTTCGATGCGGGCAATCTGAGCATTGAAAGCCACCATGACTTTGGCTTCGTTGTCGGCGGACAAGCCCTGATGCCGTGAGCCAGAAGCGAGAAACTTGCTTATTGCTGCTTTAGAAACGCCAATGTCCGCTGCCAAATCAGTTTGTTGTAGGCCGAGTGATCCCTTCATGAAAACCAGCTTTTTGCGATGGTGGGGTGACAGTGTGGTAGATGGGCGATTCATCGGATAACTCATTTAATGCGCGAAAAAATTGTAATTTCGGGAAATATAGGTAAAAAATTGAGTGGCTGTCATCTGCGTGGTTAACGAATTTCGTTATTCTGTTAACTAATTGACAGTACGTCGCAGATAACCTACAAAAGTGCTCCGGCAGATTTCTCCGCCGGAGCGATTTTCTGGTGGTCTAGCGGCGCTATCCGCTTGGCCTATCGGATAAGTGCGATCACCGCCGCAACCGCGATCACAACGTGCGCGGCGGTGATCAACCACTTATGCGGATCGATGCCCCTCTCGTCCCTCTTAGGCTTGTTGGTGTTTGGGCGGGGTTTCAATGTCCCATCCTCCTTTTTGCTAAATGCCGAAGGCGGGATTGCCTTTGGTGCAAATAATATTAAGGGCCTCGGATGGGCGTTGTCCCTGGAAACTTGGGCAAAGAGTTTCGTGTTTCGGTGACAAATGCTAGAAATTAACCGTGTTGGAAAATTGTTGAGAAATTTTGTTGACAAATAGTAGTTGAGAATCTCTTGCCGTTTTAACGCCGATGAAGATTGTATTCATTTGCCATGCTCGTGGCCTCTGAAAAGCCCGGTCGCACGACTATAGTTTTGGCAAGTTGTCGGCGATCAGTAGATGCCTGCCCTTCGAACTACGATGGCAAAAATCCATGGTCAGTATTGAAGTTGGCTCGACGCTGAATGCGCCTGTCGCGACAGCTGGTCGTAAACAGCATGTCGCAGACGAATGCCTACGGCGCTTGTCATCTTGTTGGTCGGCGCCGATCTGCAAATGCCGGATGGTCACGCAATTGACCGTAAGCGCGGATATCGTCGCGGATTTCCCGCCGCCTCGATGCGAATTCGCGGGCAAGTTCGGCCCGCATATCGACAAGCCGCCGCCGTTCGGCGAGCTGTGCGAAGATCGAAGCGTCAAGTTCTTCCCGGTCCCGTAGCGCGCAGGCAGCCGCCTCCCGCTCGTTGCGATGCTGAATGCGCTTTGTCTCGCCGCGAGCCCAATCCCACAGACCCTTCAAGCCGGAACGAAAGCGAGATTGGCGGATGCGGGCTTCCTGCCATTTGCGGTGTTCGATGGTCTCGATCAGCTTTTGTCGTGTGGCGCGGTGGCGGTGAACCATCGCGCGGCGCTGTTTGTGCAATTGGCTGTTGTACGGCTGAAGATCGCTTAGCAACTGGCCCTTATGCCGCTGCATAGCCTCCTGCATTTCCTCGGCGATCTTTGCCTTTGTGGCCGCCACATCCGGCAGGTCGTCTTCATCACTCAGCCGCTGGCGGACAGCCTTCGTCCTGACGCCAATCCATTTTGGGAGCGCGCAGACCTCACCATGCATGTCGAGGGCAACGAAGCTTCTGCGGTCGCCTTTGGCCAATCGATAGCCGCGCTCCTCCAGCGCATGGATGAAGGACGTCTTCGCGTCAGATATCGCCCAGGCATCCTGCAGGGCCGCTTTGATGGCACGAGGGTCTTTTCCCTGCCGCTTCGCCTGTTGCCATTCGGCGAGCGAAAAGTTGCGCGGATCGCCCGCGTCGCTTTGGACAAGCCCACGTGGCATCGTCCAGCCGTGTTCGAGAAAAAGCTCCCGCGCCATCCCCATGAGAGTCTTCTTGGTATAGGAGAGCTGCACGGCCTTCATGTCGTCGGTCTTGATGCGGCTCCACACCGCATGGGCATGACGGCGCCCTTCTTTCTCATGAAAGACAATCGCGCGTGGCTGGCCGTCGAGGCCTAATTCGTTTTCGATCCGCGCGATTGCCGCTTCGAAGTCCGCCGTCTCGACGACCGCCGAGGACGGCGGATTGAGGGACAGTGAAAACAGATACTGCTTGCACCGCGTGCCACGACTGACCGCGTAGGCTTCGTTCAGCGCGCCGCGCAAATCCTGCGCGACGAAACCGCGAATTTCGTGAACCTGAACATGGTCGTTCTCCTCCTTCAGGAGATGAAGAGCGAGTTGCTTCCCGCCGCCGCGCTGATTGCCGACGAGGATCATTGACCATCGTCCGGCGTGATCCCGAGCGCTTGCATCAAAGCGTCGCGCATGGCGCGGATTTCGGCACAGGCGCGACGAAGCTCGTCGATCAATTCCGGTGTGACCGGAAGCGCGCCCATCCTTGCGGCCTTCGCCATGTCGTAGAGACTACGAGCTAGTTCCGACCGGCCCAAGGCAGCCAGGACCTGTGCCAGTGCGGCCCGGTCCATGCTCGGACGCTGCTGCTTCCGCGAGGGGCGCTTTCCCCGTCGCGGCGATGCTGTCTCACCGAAGAGCTTCCGCCGGATATGGGAGGCGAGCGACACCTTGCCGGCTTCTCGCAACAGCGTCTTCCGCTCATCGTCGCTCAGCCGGATGGAGAACGGTTTGGCGACCGGCTTGCGCCGTTTGGTCCATTTCCCCGCTTTCTCCTGAAAATCCTCTCGCAGTCCATCCGGCTTTCCCGCCGCCGTCACGGCGTCGGCCCCCGGCGGGTCGGTCCGCCGGGTGATCTACCTTCTTGTTTTAATTTGATATTTTCAGACTGGAGATGAGCGTTCCAGTTTTCTAAGATCTCAAAGACGGAGTTCGAAGTTTCTAAATCGATGTCCGCCATCGTCCTTGAAACGTCAATGACATCAAGGAACTCTTCAAAATCAATGGCTTGAACTTCCAGCTGTTCCACCGAACTGTTACAGTGGAGCCATGAAGGACATGCCCAAACACCCCCGTCTGACCAAGCGCGGAGACGTCTACTGGCACCGTGCCTCGGTCCCGGTCGACATCAGGGCGACCTACCCCAAGACCGAGGAGATCTTCTCGCTTGGCACCAGGGACCCGCAGGAAGCCCTTCGCCTCGTCCGCAAGGCCGCCGTCGAGGTCGATGAGCGGTTCGCAGCCCACCGTCGCCACCTCGCCCAGATGTCTCAGCCGCCGCTTGCCGAGCTGACGCAGGATCATCTCCAGCGACTGGAGGAGGCGTATTTCGCTCACCTGCTCGATGAGGACGAGGAGGTTCGCCTCGACGGCTTCTTCGAGGAAGGGGGGCCAGCCTCCGCCGTTCCCGTTCCGACCTTCGAGGAGCGCATCGAGGGCAGCGCGTTTCTGGCCGCCGGTGCACGGCACGAGTTGGCGAGGGGCAAGAGCGACGCGTTCTATCGCGACGAGGCCGACGAGGTCCTGAGCTGGGACGGGCTCGGCATTCGGCTGGCCCCGTCTTCACCGAGCTGGAAACTGGCCACCCGCGCCATCCAGAGGGCCATCGTCAGGGCCCAGCAGGTCATCGAGGCACGCGACAGGGGCGATGTGGTTGACACCCCGGTGCTGCCGACATTACCCGTCAGGGAATCCGTATCGGCCTCCTGCAGCCTTGCGTCTGAGGTCCGGAAGGACTGGATCGCTGAGAAGAGCAAGGCGGCATGGGTCGACAAGACCCGCCGCGAGCACGAGGTCTGGTCCCAGCACTTGATCGACCTCGTCGGCGACCGCCCCATCGACCAGTACGTCAAGGCGGATGGCAGAAGGTTTAAGCTGGCCCTGCAGAAGCTGCCCCCGAACTGGAACAAGCAGGTCGGCCTAAAAGAGCTCACCTTCGCCAAGGCCGCAGAGAAGGCCGGTGCCCTCGGCCTGGCGCCGATGTCCGACAAGAACATCAACAAGATCATTGCCTTCGTCGGCTCATTCTTCAACTGGGCAGCCGGGCAGTATGACGAGGTGAAGAGCAACCCCGTCGACAAGCTGAAGATCAAGATCAGAAGCCGCGCACGGGACGACAGGGACCCCTTCTCCATGAATCAACTGCGGGCCATGTTCGCCGCGCCGCTCTATACCGGGTGCCGGTCGGCCTACCACTGGTCCCGGCCGGGAGACGAGGTGCTTTCGGACAGCGGCCGGTATTGGGTCCCGCTCATCAGCCTCTACTCGGGCGCCCGCATGGGCGAGATCATCCAGCTCCGGACCGAGGATGTTGGGGGAGATGCTGGTGTCACCTTCTTCATCCTCACCGCCGAACACGACGACCAGCGCCTGAAGACCGCCAACGCCCACCGGCGCATCCCCGCGCACCCCGAACTCGTGGAGTTGGGTCTCCTTCAGTGGAGTTGCCCCCGTTTCGCCGGACGGTCCGGCTACTTGGTCCGAGCTCGGATGAACTCCCTGGGGGAACACATCCGGAGCGCTGAGTCGGGATGGACTTCGTTGTAGTCCTCGATCCATCCGGGGATGCGCCGGAGCACGGTTTCAGCATCCGGCAGCGGTTTGACGCGAACATAGTCGCGCTTGAAGGTCTTCACGAACGCTTCCGACATGCCGTTCGATTCCGGGCTCTGAAGTGGCGTGAAGCAAGGAATGAGGTTCAGCGCCGCGGCGAAGTCGCGCGTTTCCCTGGCGGTGTAGGGACTGCCGTTGTCCGACAGGTGTTAGATTGCGTGTGGCGCCCTTGTCATTCCAAGCCGTTTCTCGACAGCCTCCAGCATCATGTCGCGCACATCGGAGCCGCTGATGCCGGCGCCGGTAACGGCGACGAAGGCGATGATCTCGCGGTCGAAGGCGTCGATGATGAAGGCCAGGCGAACGACCTCGCCGCTCCAACAGGGGAACTCCAGGGCATCGGAACACCAGCGCAGGTTCGAGGCCATCACCATGACCTTGCCGTCATGGACGCGCCCGGGCCAGTCGGCGGTATGGCGCTGAAGCAGAAGCAGAAGCCCGTGCCGCTTCATGATCCGATAGCTGCGCTTGTAATTGGCAGCAGACCGGCCGTTTTCCGCTAGTCCCCGGTTCACCAACGCGGTGATACGGCGATAGCCGTAGGTCGGCCGTTCACCGACGAGGCGCCGGATTAGCGGCAGCAGCGTTTCGTCGTCGGCCTTGGCGTAGGGCCCGCGCGATTTGGCCTCGCCGCGCTGCCGTTCGTAGAGATTGGATCGCGACACCTTGAGCACCTCGGCGATGCGGCTCATCGGGAACCGTCCTTTTGCTGCGACAACAGCCGCAAGCTCTGTTTTTTACCCGTGCCTTGTCGAGAGCCTCGCGCAGGATCTCGACTTCCATGGTCTTCCTGCCGAGCAGCCGTTCCAGTTCGCGCACCCGCTCTTCCAGACGGCTCACTTCGGATGCGGCAATCACATCGTCGTCCGAGCCCACGGCTACCGTTCCTCCCTAGGTCATCAGGCGGCGTCAGCGGAACAATAGGTTCGGGGCGACGCCATTGCGCCTTGCCACTTTCGAGACGCTGGCTCTGGCCTCAAAGCTTTCCTCGATGATCCGAAGTTTTTGCTCCGTCGTCCACCGCCGTCGGCGGCCCCTTCCGGTGATCACTTCAATGCGCTGATAGTCGTCCGACATAAGCCTGTCCTTGGGGATATCCCCAAGCCTTCTTGCTTACGCCGGACTGTCCGGTCAAATGGGGGCCAGTTCAATAACCGACGGGGTGATCTCCGGTATTCATCATGTCCTCAAGACAGGATGTCGCTGGCGCGATGTGCCGGCCGACTACGGCCCGGCGACGACGGTCTACAACCGCTATCATCGTTGCGGCTAGGCGCGGTATCTGGCACCGCATATTCGAAAGGATGGCCGCCGCCGGGCCGATGCTCGCCGAACTCTCGATCGACAGCAGGCACGTCAAGGTGCATCGGTCTGCACAAGGCTCAAAAGGGGAGGCGTGGACGCAAGCGATCGACACCTCACGTGGCGGACGAACGAGCAAAATCCTTTGGCCGATGATCAAGGCCGACTGGTCGCCTTCGCACTGACGCCGGGCAACATTGCCGACATCAGCATGGTAATCCTATCGCTTGAAGGGATTGCGCCTCCGAAGCGGCTCATCGCCGACAAGGCCTATGATGCTGACAGGTTCCGCAACTGGTTAAAAGTCCGCAACATTAAAGCCGTCATCCCGTCCAAAGCGATCCGAAACCGACCCTATCCGTTCGACCGCATCGCCTATCGCCGACGCAATGTCGTCGAGCGCATGTTCGGAAAGCCGGAGAACTGGCGCCGCATCGCGAACCGGTACGATCGCCTGGCCAGAAACTATCTCGCCGCCCTGGCAATCGTTTCCATCGTCATCGCCTGGATTTGAATGGGTCCCCAACCTAGCGCAGGATGAACGCGATCTGCGCTTCCGAGAACTTCGACCTCTTCACGAAATTCTCCTTCTCCCGACAATCGGGATTATAAGTGGAAAATTCCAACCCAAAACGGCCTGAAAAGCCGGAGGGATGTAAAGTCCGCAATTACAGCTTTTACGTTGGAACTTCTGACAAAAGCGGGATCTCGTATGCATGCTCTTCCAGGCTACCTATGAGCGATGCAAATTCAGAAGCGATAGTATCGTCTATCCGCACGTTTTTCTGCTCCCGCGCCATTTTAGGAAAACTACGTGTCAGCCGAGTAAGTTTTGTAAGCAAAATAGCATCCTCGCGAAGCCGGATCAGGTTGAGGGGCTTTCCGATACAAGCTGATAGTGCATTAACAGCGGGAAAGGAATCATGGCCGCTATACGCAATAGCCGTAGCCTCCAGAAAGCGTAGCAGTCCACTATAGGCGGTCGAGTCTAGTTGTGAAGTCCCGGAGCGCTCCAAGTCATCGAAGAATGACCAGAACCGGTTCCATGGCCCCCCCATATTTCGATCCTCGGCCGACATTACGAGGTATCGCAGGAGAACTTCCATATGAAAACTGTTAAGAGCCCGCAGGTGTGTTCTTTGGATAATATTGACTAGGCACTTAGCCCACATTTCTTCAACATCTGGCCCAGCGTCCTCCCTTCGCCAGTCTTTTATACGGGTGACATTCTCTGGTTGGCAGGCTTCATGCAATATGACAACTGCCTTGAGAGCTGGAAGAAGCGGAATCCAGGCGTCATAGTCCAATTGGCGATTTAAAGCGCAAGCTGCTCGGCAACCATTCGCCAGGGAGTAGGCTTCGTCCTTCAGATGAAAATAAGCATGGTCCAGCCATTGCGTAACCAACATTCGATCCCAATCCTCGTAATGTCGGTTCAGATCCAGAGGGGAAGGCTCAATTTCCGGATGATCACGCAGCCGAACCAGAAAGTCTCGCGAAGCGCAAGCACGAACGCGGATTTCGTTGCCAAAAAACCAGTCAGGCACGTTCAACAAATAGGGAACATGTCGTTGTAGCGCGGCCGTAATCTCATTACGCTTTCCGGAGACCTTGTCGATAACCTGAACGGTCAGCAACCGGTTGGTCTTCCCGCCGGTGATGTCATCCCAATTGCCTTTGTCGGGAAGGGAGAGAGAGAAGATGGTATCCGTCGTGGCGCTCTCCACCAGCACATGACCGTCAAGCAGGTTGCGCGGGAACAGCGGACGGCACTGTACGGTGCTACCGATCCGCAGATTGCGGAACATCCGCGCTGCCATCCTTTCATCAATCACAGAAATGGGGCTCCGATTGGAATTGAATTTCATTACCGCAGTAACCGGACCGTTAGTTTCCGATATCAATCGTTCGAGTTCAAATTTGTCAAGTGAGGCCCAAGCAAGATCCTGGATGCCGAGCCAGTGAATGGACCTCGTTTTCTCGCATAAACAAATGACACCAAGAGGCGTTTCCGAGCCTTGCAGAGTCACCGGCTCCGCGAGCCATACGTGGAAAGAGGGATCGGCGACCGGTCGGACACCACTTGATGGGCGTCCCTCCTCATTCCAGTGGATCCAAATGGGTTCTTTCCAAGTATCAAGAGAAAAAAGAACTTCGCGGAGCTGTTCGTTATCCCTATCGTTCAGCCCAGTGACAATATCCGTCACGTGGATCAGAAGTAGTTGAGGGCCGCACCTGAGAACAACATCGAAAGTGTCGACGTTAATACCAACAACCTTGGCCTGAGCGTATCCCCTTCTCTTGGGCGCCCAAGCCTTGGCCTGCAAACGTCTGCTTACAAACACAATATTGGAACTAGCCAGTAGATCCTCAACGGTAACTGGAATGGCGCCACCGCAAGCTTCAATCCAGTTTGACACATCGTTGCTGAACTGGACGCGCCCCTTCCATGGTCGGAAAATTCTCTGTGTCAAAAGGTCATTTCTCGCGACCGAATCGTCGAGAGACGCACGGTCGGCAACGACGGAGATACCTGGAACACCGTGGAGGACAGGTTTTTTTAGATCCGCATCGTAGTAGAGGAGCGCAACGGTTCCAGCTTGAATCCGTTCAGTTGCCGAGAACGCTCTGTAATATCCGTCCGTTTCAAAGAAAAGGTTATCGGGGAACCTCTCTCCACGCGCACGCGGTAGCGTGAAAGTGTAGGTTCCCGCACCAAAGACAGTTCCTCCTGAAATGTCCCGCTCCTCATGGAGTGGCACGATTCCCGCGCTGTGATTAAATAGACCCAGTCCACCATACTCCCAACGGACGGACAAACGGTCCACTGCCAGCGGCGTCTCCGTCTCCAGCAAGGCGACAGAAAGTGTGTCACCGATCCCTATTAATTGAATGTCGAAAGCATCCCAAGAGAGTTCGGTGCTCCCGAATTCCCAAAAGCAGATTTTAATTGGTATTTCAACAACATAACCAGGAACAACTTCGACCCAGATGGCATCGTTCTTGACGCTCACGACTGCTACAGGGATCCGGTCTGCTCTCCAGCCATCCCGCCTTCCCCTTAGCCGACGTAGGATCTCGAAAAGATTCCTAACAGGGAAGCCGTGACGGCGCAGCTTCCTCACGTCATAGCGCGCAGTGAGCGACCCGTTCCGTTCAACAAGAAAAACGGGACCGTCGTGACATGAGCCGGGTGGTACATCGTCGATCCCGGGAATATGCCAGTGATCTTCATACCAAGCCCAGCGCGCTGTTGTACGATCATGGAACACCCATTCCACCGCGGACATGCGCCATGCGATTTTCTCACTTTCTTGAAGAGCATAGGTGAATTCAGCCCAATGGGGACGGCGGGTACCGGGATTGTCACTAAGGTTTCCAACCTTCGAGACTTCCAAGTGCAGTGTTTTTTCATCGACGTGAATACGGTAGCTCGCGATGTCCTCATGGATCCTTGTTTCCCTTACTCCAAGACAATCACGTCCGTGCTGGTCCTCAAACTTTTTGATGAGCCCAATCTTAGGGTGGGCCTGCATCATCAGCACGAGGAGGTCGCGGGTTTCACCTTCGCCATTGCGCGAAGGCAAGGGCTGAAGTTCCACGTCGGGAAGACCTCCGGCTGTAAAGATTTTTCCCTTCCCAAGAAGCTGCACCGGATCTCTTTGAGACTGAATTTTTCTATCGTCTAGCAGGCTTTGCTTAGGAAATATAACTGCGGGGCGCTCGGCGTGTCCGACATACCATTCGTCACTGAATGCAGCTCTTTCGACAATCAGATGCGGTTTAGATGCAGCTCCTGACGGCCCATCTGCCAGAGTTATTTTGAGAATGTCCCCCTTGGATAATGATTGCGCCCTAATGTCCGCTTCCCAATGTTTGAAATCGACACGTACACCCGGCTTTAATTCCACGCTGTGATATGTGTTCCCACCCTCTTGGAACTCGCGCATGTAAGAACAGAAAACCCCTTCGCGATCCCTCGTCAGGATTTTGCGCAATACCGACGGAGCCCTGGGAGGCATGTTGTCTTCATAAAGGGAAGCAAAGATTTTTTCATTTGCCGCCGGCCGCTCCAGAGCGACCAGAATCGGACGATCACCGAAATATTTTTTTCCATCATGGATCTTCTTCAACAGGTCCTCGCGCACCGAAAACTTCCGGCGGGTCATCAAAACCGACCTTTGTTCGCGGAACTCATCGCCGATATCTTCGAAATCCAGACCGTCCATCCGTAGCAGAGCGAGACCTAGATCATTGCCGTGTGCGAGCGGATAGATACGGCCCGTTTTCATGAAGACGCGATTGAATCCTTCTAACGGGGGTGTTGATCCCTCGGGTTCATAGGACAGACGAACGTGGTTGAATTCGATGTTGCGGCCTTCCTCTTCCAGGTATTTCAGCACATTCAAAATGCCAAGAACTTTGAATTCAACGGTCGGTTCTCCCGAGGCTTCGATCTTTCGAAGTGTCCGTTCATAAAGCCTGTCGTGGCTTTCAGGGTTGAACGTAATGCGCGAGGCAGAAAAATCATCGACGTCAGTGTCAATGGACCGTGACATGAAACCTTCGACTGTTTTGACCTCGATGCCATCGGCATGTCCTACAACCGTCAACACATGCACGATCTTATATTTGCTGGCTTGACTGTAAAGAGTTCGCCCATCAGACCACTCGACGGATTCGATGGATAGGACCATCCTGTCGTATTGGTTTTCTTCCGATTGCAGCTGACTTTCCCATGACTGCGGGGGGGGCGGTTCAGATACAAAGCGGATCGCCTTTATCCGATCGCCGTAAAACAGGCGAAGTTCACCAGCTTGGAAGGGTTGCCCTTGATACTGAAGGTCTTCTTCCGGCAGCACAATCGTTTGACCATAACCTACCTCGAAACGGTGATAAACGACTTGCCTCTCCTGACCGATTTTCTTATCGGCTCCAACATAGAACATGTCATCGCCGGTATCATCCAAAGAAATCAGGCTATCTTCTTCGAAACCAGAATACTGGAGACGCAACTCTTCTATGCTGTCGATTGGGTCAACGCTGCGTAATGACGCAGCGAGACGGCCAGGCTCTAGTTCGCCCTCAACCAGGACCGCCATGCCGCTGGGGTGGTACTGATGATGCTCCTGGTACGGACCAAGATGAGGTGGGATAGGTAAGTCAATCGGATTGCAGATATTCTCAGCGTCTTCGATTTTGAAGAACAACTGCATTCCGTGATGCGTTACCTGACCACGAAGAGGTCTTGGATCGTTCAGATATTCTTCAAGCCATTCGTCCCAATGTCGTCCCTTCGCCCTTGAACGTACCTGTTTGGTCGGTTGCGTTCGTCCGCTGAGGGTTTGTCTCCGCTTAACGTGGAAAGTGCGTTCCGCATCATAAAAAACTCCGGAATCAGTATTGTACGGCATCAACCGGACGACAATATTTTCAACGACGACATCACCCGATGCGGAATTCTTGTGCGCGCGTCCCCACATGGACCGACGGTTTCGTCTCAAAAAGCAGCGCGGGAACTGTCGCTTGTCCCGCTCCAGGTTGGGCAGGAAAAAACGGCAGCCCTCTTGGCTATCCAGATTGAGAATAGTCCGATAGCTCTCGCGCGGAGTGTCCTGGTCGACGTCAAACCGGGCGAGTTTTCCGGAGCCCAAGATAAATGTGTCTTTTTTACTTTTACTCGAATCACCTTGAACCTGTGTCGGGCCAAGAGGTATCAATTCGCAGTCTTTCAGCTTTTCGTCGGTAAGAGACCACAGCGCCCTGCCGTAAAGAAAGATGTTGCGTGTCGAAATGATGGGGTCGCCAGTCAAGGCGGTGACACGGATCACCGTACCGATATAGAGATCCTTGGTCTCTGCCAGATTCTCGATGTGCATATCGAGACCCACCCAATCCTCGCCGGTTTGCCAATAGATCTCGCAGGCGAGAGGAACGCTCGCCGATGTGTGACTGTCTTCGGACGAATTGCCTTTTCCGGGGTACGGGCGGCGTGTCAGAATGCCCTCGACCTCCTCCGTGCCTTTGCACAGCCGACGTAATGCGTCGATACTCTCGATAGAAAAGCGCGGAGAGCCCCACTTGCCTCGACGATCTTGACGATGAGTAATCACAACCGGGCGATCGCGACCGATCTTCCCATGAAGGTTCGGTTCATTTTCCTCGACCCAATCAAGCAACAGAGAGTCCGTTTCGATATTAAGCAGGACTTTGTGATCACTCAGAGAACGGACATACCCCGAAGAATCGACGGACAACGGCTTGGACAATCTGAACACCGTGCCGCGACCGCTGTGATAATGTTTATCTAGCGCGTCGGACATGCTTGCAGCTTTTGCCTGATTGAACTCTAGTACGGAAACCGCTTCGCCGGCGATCTCCGGCAAGGGATCACGCATAACATTGTGCCTAGAAAGGTTCGGATTCCAGTCCGTGACCTCAACGCCCCACTCTTGGGCGTCCGCCGCTATCCTATGTTGGTCGGAAAGACGTACCGGGACCACCTCGGGAAATCCAGGCACCGAAACCGGAAGAAAGGCTTCCCAACCTCGGTCATCTCTCGTCCGATGGGCGGTCACATATTGAATCAACCTTCCATCGTACTCGTCATCGTTTACGCCATCCCAATCAATATTATGGAATGCATAGCGCCACCGGATATTTCGATCGTCGATGGGGTAGGTTGGATCCTCGAAAGCCTCCAAAGGCGTTAGATCCCTTCCTGCGTCAACCGGATCAAGTTCGACGCGAGCATTTCGGATGATCGGGCGGACCGCGATCAGGAGACCTTCAGAATCGATACTCTTTTGATGGTAAAAAGCGAGTACGTCCTCAATTCTTCCGCTCAGTTCAGATGACATTTCCGTAGTGAATATCTTGAAAAGTTCTCCGGGCCGGGTTGAGAATGTCAGAAATTCTCTGCCCTCAAAATCCTCTCCTTTCTCTCCCGAATAGGCAAGAAAGGCGTAATCAGCGCCATCGCGGCACAACTTCATGACTAGATCAAGAAACGAGCCAAAGCGGATGACAATTTTATTGCTTCCCGTTTCACCCTGTCGGAGGGCCGAAAACGAATAGGCTGTGGTCCTGATCCTGAAAGCGCGAGAAAGGTCGAAATTCCAATTATCAGGTTCCTCGCCCGCCCGGAGCTGCTGCTTGCTGTCCCGCGGCTTGACCGTGACATCCGTTCCTGTGCCATCCAATTTGCCTTTCTCTGTAACGTCAAAGAATACAAGCGTCTGGCCAGCTTCATTCCACCGATGTACCCTAACTTGCCCAGTTTTTTGCGGCGCCCAGTACTGCACCTCCTTCTTTTCTTTATTCACTCTACGAACCAGATCGAGCTCCAGCTCCACGATGTCGCCTAGCTCGGGTTTTGTCGGCACCGATTTTTCAGGAATCCTCAAGTTAAGCGTTGCCGGTGTTCTCAGTCCAGGATTGACGGTCAACTTGAATGCCGGTTGTTTGGCGCCATCTCTCCTGTCAAGATAGGTATCCTCTGCAGCATCCAGAACCATTGGCGCCAAAAAATGAAAAGTTTCATACGCAGGTTTTTGGCTACCCGCATGCATGCGTCTCGATACTTGACTATCGAACTCCTTGAGCTGATTGCGAGACATTGAAAACAGATCAAGGGTTCGGTGATCTACTCCTCCGACCTGGTCGAACGTGACCTCGAACCGGTTTGGATCCCAAACGGCAGCGCGTATGCTCAACACACTCACCCGACCGTCACCAAGAATCCGCAAGGTCGGCAACTTGTCGGGATTAGAGGACGCAATCCTTTCGGTTTGCCTGCGAACGTGAAAATTCACTTCGTTGACTCGTTGGCCGATCAAGTGCTCGCGTGTATCTATAAGTTCCTTGATCGCAGAAATAGTTGTTGAGCCAGCGATACGAACTGCGAGAACCATTAGATCGTTAAGGATTTGCCTCCGCTTCTGTTCCCCCGCCTCTTCATAGATAAAATTAGGTTTTCGAATTCCTACGTCATCGAGATCAGTCTGCCCTCCTTCCAGATAACGCCATATCACGGACGGTAAGTTAATCAGTTGCCTCGTCCCGGCCAATCTTTCACACCACGCGCCTGCCAATCGCTCGGCAAACGCTTTGATTTCGTATGTTCCACCGAATTGAAGTAGAACAACCCAAATAGCATTCCAAAGAGGCCGACGCTCGATGACCGCCGGTTCTCCGAGGAGATCAACAAGAGCTATGCAATGAAATCGATCGAACAACAAACGTTCTCTGGCAGTTAGTAGTGCCGCCTCCAATTCCTGGGCCCAGTCATGCCCGCGCTCCGGTGAGGATTCGCCGTTCTGCCGGCAATATGCTCCCAAACGCAAAGTAAGGAGAAACAGTTCGAACTGCTTTTGCTCAGTATCGCGAACGTGTTCCAGCCATTTCTCGGCATAGCCACCGTTTTCCCAGTCGCCCACCGATGCATCTAAGGCGAAAAGAACACGCCTTCTCGTTTTAGCAAAATTTTTCTTATCATTAATATAGGTATTAACAATTTCTACCTGCTGTTCGCGGCGTTCTATTTCAACAATTTCGGGGTACCCAAGGAATTTCGCAAGTAGCCAATGGATTTGGCGTATCGTCACGGGACGATCCGGGGCGGTCTTTCCATTCTCGCTAGTAGGCAACTTCCGCGTTGCTTCTTCAAAGAGTTCCCCAACGGTCCGGGCTAAGCCAATCCACCGGCCGGGTCCGCTATGGTTGTTCCATGCTTGGCGGTAAGCGTTGGATAGCCATTCGATAAGAACTTCAGGGAGCACCAAGTTTGCAAAGGTCTGCTCTTCATGATCATCGCTGTCTTTCCAGGCCACTGCGAGATCGACAAAGTTACGGGGTTGGATGGCCGGATACCAACCGGCGCCAATATTATCCGCACGTATGGCCGCCCCGCAAAACAGAGATTCCATCTGGACAGAATAATAATCCAGCGGAAGCTTTGAATATTTTTTGGAGTTGCTGCGCTTGCCAAATGTATGCAACACATCGCGCGCATGCACTAAGAAAGCGAGAAAGACATCGCGCTCACCATTTGAACACGGCGCGAGCGTTTCCGAAGTAAGTATCTTCAGGGTTACGTCCAGACCAAACAGCGTCCGAAGTATAGTAAGGTAGTGTTTGTGTTTGTCGCCTACTGGCTTGTGCAAAGGATATCTTTTGTAGTAAGTGCCGGATGACTCGAACCGCATCCATGGCGACAGAAGGTGCCATTGCTCGGTTCTTGCAAATTTAAGTCTCTCACCCCCGGTGATATTGTAGCGTGGCTGAGGGCCGTCATTCGCCCGGTTGAGACCGGCGAAAATTTTCTTGATCTCGCTAGAAGCTTTGCCCCCGTTAGCGTCGGGAATTTGAACCTCAACACTTTCAGGGAAAGCCTTCTTCCGAGGCCGCCAGAAGGGCCCCAAGCTCGCCATAGCAGCGGTTGGATCAATCCTAGCAAGGCGCGTCCACAAACCCCAAAGCCAAAGCGCAGCCAACGTTCCAAGCAGAGATTCATTATCGGCCTTGACGCCTAAGATCCGAAGAGTTCGGATCTGATCCGATATCACTATCTTTTTTTGGCGCTCGCGAAAGACCTTAAATGACACCATCTCCCGCAGTATCTTGTTCGCGACCAATTGCCTGCTTTCCAATCCAGAGTCCCCAGCCAACGGAAACATCAGCTCAAAGTTCAGTAATAAAATATCGGGTGCAAAGACATCGGTGCTGAATTCTTGCGACCATAGAATATCAAGAAGAGCGCCTGCCTCGGCGTCACCGCCTTTGGTCGATCGCATCTCATTCCGGGCTCGCGTTGCAAGTAAGTAGCAATGGCGGCCAAGTTGGTACGATCCGGCGGTCTCTAGCAGGATCCTTATAGGATCCATAGCACCATCGTCCGCGTTGGAAAGGGCTTTCGCGATCTTGGATGGTTCAACGGTAGCTGCGTGTGAAAGGACCGCCAGCAAAAAGGTGGCAGCTTTGGAAGCCGTGATGGATCCATAAGGCGAGGGCTCGCGTTCTTTAGTCTCCAATTTGACCGAGGAAACAACCTCCTCGCTCCTCGCGGCGACAGCCACGAGCTTAAGAATCCTTGAACCCGTAACTTGGTTGAGGACGGCGTCGACAAGGTCCGACATTGGCGTGCCGCCAACTGCATCCTCATATCCTAGGTCCAACAATTCACCGAAGTAGGATTCGCGAAGCTGGGTTGATATGGAAGGAGGTAGGGGAAGTCTTTGGATCTGCCGGACAACTCGAGGAAGAACATAGACCTTGTCGACGATATCCAGGTCGCTGGTTGCTCGTAACGCCTGAAAGACAACCTCCAGGTCCGACCCGCTTGAGTCCAAGCCGTCCGCCGCAGAAAAGAATGCCAGGGTTTGCTCAACGGTCTTGTTCGCGCAGCAACAGAAAAACCAATCAACAATCATCACGATCCACCGCAAACTTTACCGGGTTTCTATTTGCAGTTTTTTGGAAAGTATCCGGAAAATAGAGTTTTCTATTCCGACGCGCTTCCTTAATGCGCGAAAAGGTTAGGTGGTCTTTCCGCAGCTCCAGGTACTCCGCACTCTCAATAAGCCCGAAGACCGCACGGGCCGCTAAATTCTCTGTGGAACGGTTAAGGAGTTTTTTCAACCAGTGCCGCTGAATCTTCAGCCTCGCTAGGTGCCACCAAACATAGGCCTGCTCGATACCGATGGTGTCCAGAACTTCTAAGCTTCCATCGTTGATCAGTCCCACAGCAACCAGGTCGGCCGTGAATTTTTGTGTCATATCAGTCGGATTTAGCTCGCCCGAGCCCACGAGTGCTTTGAAGTTAATTGCATTTTTGGAACAGCAGAGTGCATAGAGTTGGGTGAGATCGCTAAAACAGATGTGCTGGGAAGACTCTGCGCCTGCATCCCTCCCCCTGCCGCTTAGCTGTTGCTGGAGCCAGTCGTTGGCCATCTGCGAAATTGGGCCATCAGCCCCGTCACGGAACAGGATATGGCAATAAGCGACCGCGAGCGTGCACCAGACAGGACGTCCTTCTGCGCCGGGTCGAGAGGTCCACTCCGGCGGTATTGGGCTGCAAAAGTAGGTTTGATGCTGGGTCAACCACTCTGCTAAGCGGACCGGGTCGACAGCGGCGGCGAGGAAACTGTTCTTATGGCCGGGTGCCGAAGACAGAGCTTCCGCTCCCTCCCCGTTTGTCATCTCCGTCGTCTCCGACACCGTCGGGCATTGAATGCGGTCGGGTTGTTCGGGTGCAGCGCGAAAGTGATCAACTCGGCCTGCCAATTGCGGGAGGCGTTTCAGCATCTCCACCAATCTCGACGCTCCAAGTTCAAAGGATAAGATAATCTTAGATTCGCGTCGCTCCCGCAGACCTATCCATTCTGCAAGCTCGCGGCACATTCGTTGCAGTTCGTAGTTCTTTTGACTCGCGATCAGGTCACGCGGAAAGTGTATTATGATCTTGGTCAAGTGGATGATCTCGTCTAAGCGAGGGCGAGCAGCTCCGGACCACCGCGTTGGGAGCGTTTCCACTTGCCATTGGTCGTCGAGGCACGGAAGATTCAGCGCACCTTCCTGAACCGCCCGAGACAGTTCACTCTCGGTGGCGTTCAAGATGCGCGCGATGGTTTCCGGTTTCCCTCCTTCGAGCACCCCCAACAAGTTTCCCCGATCCAACCCCCAGATAGTCGCCAAGTTAAAGTTCAGCCCTTTGCAACTCACGTCATCATTCCCGCACGAGGCAAAAAAGCTGTCTTGCTCCTCCTCGGAAGAATCGAGGGGATAATCTCGACGAAGCGTAGCTTCCAGAGATGGAAAGAAACGGTGGATGTCGATCCCTGGATATGTGTTCAGTTGGAATTCGTCTTCCAACTCCTTCGGCAACGCTTCGGGACGCTTGTCACTGAATGTGGCCCATATCAGTTGCGGCCGCTTGTCTAGTTGCAACACCTGCTCGATGTAGGTCTTCATGAACACATCTTCCCATCCGCCGTAGCCAAAAACTGCGACTTCGGTGGCTTGAATAATTTCCCGAATTCTCTCACCTACCTTTGGTCTTGTTCGCAGCAATTGATGGCGGGTGTGGAGCTGGTCCGTGCTCCTCCAAAAGCCGTGCAGATGCACAATAAGGGGGCCATCTTCAACGCCATTTATTGGAAGAGGGGTGTCCAAAGCGCCATTAATGGTAATTGGAGTGGCACCACAGCGCCTGAAAGCAATCTCAAGAAGTGGGTCGAAATTCGGCGTAAGGATCCGATTAGAGAAAAGTGTCCCGTAGTCGAGTGTCATGCGGGCAATCGATAAGAGAGAGTCGCTGATGTTCCAGTCCGCCTCACGCTTTTCCATGTCGAGTTTATCGTCGTCATCCATGTAGAACGCATTTTTGAATCTAGGGCCGCGATAAACGCCCGATTCCAGGATGCCCTTGGCGAGCAGGTTGTCAGCGGCAACAGGCCCAAGACGTCTGATAGCGAGCTCATAAAGGCTACAGTAGTTTTCCGATGCTTGTCCGCTTTGCGAAGCCTGGGGGAGATCAAAAGAGCAATCAAATTCGGCGAGTGCATCGCGTACGACGCGCGTCATTGCCTCAACCCCCGGCACCCCTTTGTCGTAACCCGTCAACGCTGACCCCAGCAACAAGGTGATTTTTTTGGGGGCAGTAGAATCTCGAAGCTGCTTGAGCTTGAAAGCAACCATCCGTTGGATGAGCTCTCTATAGTTTGACGTTACCAAGCCCCCGCCCTCCCATAAATCGAGTTTCGCAAAATGCGTCCCGGTCTCCTAAAGAAAAGACATTTGATTCAATTGCTTTTATCCCATCGTGGTTTCGACACCAAAATTCCCCGATCAGTACTTTTGCACGAAGTTACCACGGCGTGCAATCTGGGCGCCATGGAGTGGTCCCGGAAATCCGGACTGGTTGCTAGTGCCACATGGCAAGCTGGGCAAACCCCGTGTTGATGACTGGAGTTGCCCCCGTTTCGCCGGACGGTCCGGCTACTTGGTCCGAGCTCGGATGAACTCCCTGGGGGAACACATCCGGAGCGCTGAGTCGGGATGGACTTCGTTGTAGTCCTCGATCCATCCGGGGATGCGCCGGAGCACGGTTTCAGCATCCGGCAGCGGTTTGACGCGAACATAGTCGCGCTTGAAGGTCTTCACGAACGCTTCCGACATGCCGTTCGATTCCGGGCTCTGAAGTGGCGTGAAGCAAGGAATGAGGTTCAGCGCCGCGGCGAAGTCGCGCGTTTCCCTGGCGGTGTAGGGACTGCCGTTGTCCGACAGGTGTTAGATTGCGTGTGGCGCCCTTGTCATTCCAAGCCGTTTCTCGACAGCCTCCAGCATCATGTCGCGCACATCGGAGCCGCTGATGCCGGCGCCGGTAACGGCGACGAAGGCGATGATCTCGCGGTCGAAGGCGTCGATGATGAAGGCCAGGCGAACGACCTCGCCGCTCCTACAGGGGAACTCCAGGGCATCGGAACACCAGCGCAGGTTCGAGGCCATCACCATGACCTTGCCGTCATGGACGCGCCCGGGCCAGTCGGCGGTATGGCGCTGAAGCAGAAGCAGAAGCCCGTGCCGCTTCATGATCCGATAGCTGCGCTTGTAATTGGCAGCAGACCGGCCGTTTTCCGCTAGTCCCCGGTTCACCAACGCGGTGATACGGCGATAGCCGTAGGTCGGCCGTTCACCGACGAGGCGCCGGATTAGCGGCAGCAGCGTTTCGTCGTCGGCCTTGGCGTAGGGCCCGCGCGATTTGGCCTCGCCGCGCTGCCGTTCGTAGAGATTGGATCGCGACACCTTGAGCACCTCGGCGATGCGGCTCATCGGGAACCGTCCTTTTGCTGCGACAACAGCCGCAAGCTCTGTTTTTTACCCGTGCCTTGTCGAGAGCCTCGCGCAGGATCTCGACTTCCATGGTCTTCCTGCCGAGCAGCCGTTCCAGTTCGCGCACCCGCTCTTCCAGACGGCTCACTTCGGATGCGGCAATCACATCGTCGTCCGAGCCCACGGCTACCGTTCCTCCCTAGGTCATCAGGCGGCGTCAGCGGAACAATAGGTTCGGGGCGACGCCATTGCGCCTTGCCACTTTCGAGACGCTGGCTCTGGCCTCAAAGCTTTCCTCGATGATCCGAAGTTTTTGCTCCGTCGTCCACCGCCGTCGGCGGCCCCTTCCGGTGATCACTTCAATGCGCTGATAGTCGTCCGACATAAGCCTGTCCTTGGGGATATCCCCAAGCCTTCTTGCTTACGTTTCGAGCGCTTCGCCGCCATTGCACATCGCGCCGGCGTGCCGGTGGTCGTCGATGCGGCCTCGGCATATGACCCGACGAGCTTCATTGCCAAGGGCGCCGATCTTGCCATCTATTCAGGGCCCAAGTTCCCTGGCGGGCCGACATCGGGCATCGTCACCGGCCGCCGGGATCTGGTGCGTGCCGGCTATCTGCAGAATGTCGGCATCGGTCGGGGCATGAAGATCGGCAAGGAAAGCATCGCCGGGGCAATCGCGGCGTTGAAAAAATGGAAAAAGGCGCGATCATGCCGCCATTCGCAACCGCGAAGATGCCGCTTTGGTATGCTGGGCGAATGCGCTCGCTGATATCGAGGGTCGTACCGTGAGGCGGATCGCCGATCCTACGGGAAATCCCTTGGCGCGCCTTCAGGTCGACGTCGATCCGGCCGGGCTCGGTGCGAGCGCTTCCGCCGTGGCGGCACTGTTGTCGGCGCGGCAGCCCCGGATCATTGTCCGGGCCCATGAGGTCGAACTTGGCAATTTCCAGCTCTATCCATGCAATCTCTTAGAAGGGCAAGCCGAAGAGGTGGCCATAGCCCTGCGCGAGCCCCTGACCGACGGGGCATTGCTCGCGTCCGCACGCTCCGACGATGCGGCGTCGCGCAACGGATATCTGAAATGGGGGACTGTGTGAGAACGCCGCCGCCTGGAACAACGCGCTGGCCTGTGGTTCCGACAAAGAGGAGGGCCCCCGCTGGAGAACGTAAAGGGTCAATCAATGAGTTGCTGCGGAGCCGGAAAGGCGGGGCAGGCCGAAAATGCGCAAGAGGACAGCAATTATCTGGTCGACGCCCGCTCTGTCGCCCCGGCACCGGCCGATGTTCAGGCCGCATTGAAGAGCCGGCTGACGGATATTCCGGGCAGGATCTTCGAAATGGCCGCACGGAAATCCATATTTCCTGAAGACTATGATAACCCGCGGAGGCGTGTCCGCCTTTCCCTCTTCCTGATGTCGCCCTTTGCCTTGACCAACAGGGACTACGCCGACGTCGTCGACGCAACGGGCTACCGGACCGTTGCCGAGAAGGAGGGGTGGAGCTACGTCTTTCATCTTCGCCTTGCCGATGCGTCGGCATGGCCGCAACACCCCGAGGGCTTGCCTTGGTAGCGGCTGGTGCGGGGCGCGAGCTGATGCGCGCCGGAAGGCCCCGGCACCGACTGGCGGGATCGGCCGGACCGTCCGGTGACGCACATGACTTGGTACGATGCAGTTGCCTATGCGACGTGGGCCGGCCTGCGCCTGCCGAGTGAAGCGGAATGGGAAAGGGCTGCACAAGGCGGCCTCGTCAACAACAAGTTTCACTGGGGAATGAAACGCGTTCCCGGACGGTTCGCCATGAATACCTGGCAGGGGCACTTCCCCGATGAGAACACGGCCGAGGATGAGCATGTCGGGACCGCGCCCGTCGATGTCTACGAACCGAACGCCTTTGGCATGTACAACATGACGGGGAATGTATGGGAATGGGTGCAGGACTATTTTCGCGACGGGCCGAGCCCCAACACACGAATCGAGGTCGATCCGACCGGCCTTGAAACGGGTCTGGCACGCGTCCAGCGGGGCGGCTCCTTCCTGTGCCACGAGAGTTATTGCGACCGCTACTACGTCCATAGTAGGACGCGAGGCGAGTCCGACAGCTCGTCTTCGAACAGCGACTTTCGCGTTGCGGCGGATATCGAGACGTGACGGCCTGAACCGCTCTACACTTGCCGTAGGCGGGTTGATTGAAAGTTATTAAGTTATTGACTTAATAAGATCATTTAGGAAGCGGCGGCGCATCCCTCCGGCTCCGCCATTTTTCAACGCCATGACCGCGACCCAGCGGGCGTGCCGGTCGATCGGGTCCAGCGCCGAACGACGATCAGGGCTGGGGCGCGGATGTGTCCCGCCCGGGCTTTGCGGAAATCCATGCCCGGCCCGGGATCGATTTGAACAGCGATTGCGTATAGGGGTCCGCGGGGTTCTCGATGATGTCGGCGGCGGGGCCGTGTTCGACGATCCTGCCGTGGCGCATGACGGCGATGCGGTCGCAGATCTGGGCGGCGACGCACAGATCGTGGGTGATAAACAGCATCGCCAGTTGCAGCCGGTCGCGGATGTCGGCCAATAGCTTCAGCACCTGGTCCTGCACCGAGACGTCGAGCGCGGAGACCGGCTCGTCGGCGATCAGCACTTCCGGGTCGAGGGCGAGCGCGCGGGCGATCCCGATCCGCTGCCGCTGGCCGCCGGAAAACTGGTGCGGAAAGCGCTCCGCCGCCGACGGGTCCAGACTGACGAGGTCCAGAAGGTCCGCCAGCCGGGCGTCCGCCTCGGCCTTCGAGGCTCCCTGCAGTATCATCCCCTCGGTGATGATCTGGCGCACCTTGTAGCGCGGATTGAGCGAGGCGAACGGGTCCTGGAAGACCATCTGGATGCGGCGGCGCTGGCCGCGCAGTTGCCGCCCGGAAAGCGCCAGGAAGTCCTCGCCGTCGAGGGTCACGCTGCCCTTGTCGGCCTCCAGCAGCCGGATGACGAGCCGGGCGAGCGTCGACTTGCCGGACCCGGATTCTCCGACGATGCCGAGGGTCTCGCCGCGCTTCAGCGACAGCGCGATGTCGTCGACGGCGACCACCTTGCGCTGGCTGCCGAACAGGCTGCTGCCG
Organism: Rhodobium gokarnense; assembly: GCF_025961475.1. Lineage (NCBI taxonomy): Bacteria > Pseudomonadati > Pseudomonadota > Alphaproteobacteria > Hyphomicrobiales > Rhodobiaceae > Rhodobium > Rhodobium gokarnense. The sequence goes on from NZ_JAOQNS010000009.1 coordinate 155,463, forward strand.
GAGGAAAAGGTCTTGCCGAGGCCGGCGGCCTGCAGGACCGTCGCGCCGTAGGCGCCGGTGCGTGCCGCCGTCGGCGTCAGGCTCGGCACCGCCTCGATCAGTGCGCGCGTATAGGCGTGCTGCGGGCGATAGAGGATGTCCTTCGCCGGCCCGACTTCCAGGAGATTGCCGGACCGCATCACCGCGATCCGGTCGGCGATCTCGGCAACGACGCCGAAATCGTGGGTGATGAACAGGACGCCGGTGTGGTGCTTCCTCTGGATCTCGGCGATCAGCTTGAGGATCTGCGCCTGGGTGGTGACGTCGAGCGCCGTCGTCGGTTCGTCGGCGATGATGACGCGCGGCTCCAGCACCAGCGCCATGGCGATCATGGCGCGCTGGCGCTGGCCGCCCGACAACTGGTGCGGATAGGCCGCGTAGATCGCTTGCGGGTCGGGAAGGTGGACGTCCCTCAGGATCGCGTGGACCTTGTCGCGCCGCAGCCGCGCGGTCAGGCCGGTGTGGACGCGCAGCACCTCGTCGATCTGCCGGCCGATGGTCATCAGCGGGTTGAGCGCGGTCATCGGCTCCTGGAAGATCATGGCGATGAGGTTGCCGCGCAACTCGCGCATCGCGTCATCCGACACGGAAAGGAGATCCTGGCCTTCGAAGTGGATTTCGCCGGTCCGCGTGAAGAGGTCCGGCGACGGCAGCAGGCCCATGATGGCGCGCGCCAGCATCGATTTGCCGGACCCGGATTCGCCGACGACGCAGAGAATCTCGTCGGCGTGCAGATCGAGGTCGATGCCCTCAAGCGCGAACTCCCGCTCGCTGCCGGACGGCAGCCGGACGCTCAAATCGCGGATCTGGAGGCGCGCGGACCCGGTCACGACGAGCGCTCCCTGAGGCGCGGGTTGAGGGCGTCGTTGACGCCTTCCCCGATCAGGTTGATGGCAAGGACGGTGATGAGGATGGCAAGGCCGGGAAAGGTGCACACCCACCAGGCGCTCCTCAGGATCGTCCGTCCGGCGCCGATTAGAAAGCCCCAGCTCATGACGTTGGGATCGCCGAGGCCGAGGAAGGCGAGGCCCGATTCGATCAGGATCGCCGTCGCGACCATGAGCGAGCCGGCAACGATGATCGGCGACAGGCAGTTGGGCAGGATCTGCAGGAAGATGATGCGGCCGTGCGACATGCCGAGCGTCAGTGACGCCTGCACGAATTCGCGCGTCTTCAGCGACAGGAACTCGCCGCGCACCAGGCGCACCACCGGCGGCCAGGAGACGACCGCGATGGCGATGACGACGGACTGGATGGACGGCGACATGATCGCCACCAAAAGGATGGCGAACAGAAACGCAGGGATGGTCTGGAACACCTCGGTAATGCGCATCAGCACGTCGTCGACCCAGCCGCCGAAATAGCCGGCGAGCGCGCCGAGCACGGTGCCGACCGTCACCGCCATCAGCGAGGCGACGAGGCCGATCATCAGCGATGTGAAGGCGCCGTGGGCAATGCCGGCGGCAACGTCGCGGCCGAGGATGTCGGTGCCGAACGGATAGTCGAGGGACGGCGGCAGCATCGGCCGGCCGACGAGCCGGAACGGGTCGCCCGGATAAATGACCGGCGCGAGCGCCGCCAGCAGGATGATGGCGACGAGAAGCGCCAGGCCGATGGCGGCCGAGCGGTTGCGGAAGAAGCGTTTCACGAAGGGGAACATCGCCTGCAGCCTCCTCAGCGCACCTCGATCCGCGGATCGAGGAAGACGTACAGGATGTCGACGACGAGGTTGACGACGACGACGAGGCAGGCCGAGACGAAAAAGATGCCGAGCAGCAGGTTGATGTCGCGCGCGAACAGCGCATCGAAGGCGAGCAGCCCGAGGCCCGGCCAGCCGAACACGGATTCCACGATCACCGAGCCGCCGAGCAGCGCTCCCATCTGCACGCCGGCCATCGTGACGACCGGCAGCAGCGCGTTGCGAAGAACATGGCGGTAGGTGATCGCCCGTTCCGTCAGGCCCTTGGCGCGCGCCGTGGTGACGTAGTCCATGCCCGCCTGTTCCAGCATCGAGGCGCGCATCAGGCGCGTATAGGCGGCGAGATAGAACAGCGACAGGGTCGCCGCCGGCAGGATCAGATGCCTGGCGATATCGACGACCCGGTCCCACCCTTCATAGAAGGCACCGATGGATTCCATGCCGCTCGCCGGCAGCAGGTCGAGGCGGATGGAAAAGACGACGATGAACATCAGTCCGATCCAGAACAGCGGCGTTGCATAGGAAACGAGCGCGAAGACGGAGATCAGGTTGTCGCGCCAGGTGTTCAGCCCGACCGCGGCCATGACGCCGAGCAGGGCACCGACGCCGACGGCAATCACGAGGGTCGCTCCCATCAGCAGCAGGGTCGGCCAGAGCCGGCCGAGGATCAGGTCGGCCACCGGCATGTCCTGGCGGAAGGAGTAGCCGAGGTCGAAGGAGAGGATATTGGTGACGTAGTGCAGGAGCTGGAACGCGATCGGCTGGTCGAGCCCGAACCGTTCGCGAAGCTGGGCGAGATATTCCGGCGTCGCGGACCCCGCCTCACCGGCGAGCACGTCGACGGCGTCCCCTTCGGCAAGCTGCAAAAGCAGGAAATTCAGCACCACGATGGCGAGCACCACGGGAATGCTCTGGAGGACGCGGCGCAGGATATACTGGAGCTGTCGCACGGATCGAGCCCAATCCCTGGCTGAAGGCGATCTACGGGGACGCCGGTGCCGGCACGCGGCCGCACCGGCATCCCATGATCGTATCCGGTCCGCCTATTTGTCGAGCCAGGCCCGGTCGAACGACGCATAGACGCCGAGCGGGCTGACGATGGCGTCCTTGACGAAGTCCCGCTGGACCGTGATGAAGTCCATCTCGAACAGCGGGATCACCGGGACGTCCTCGGCCAGGATCTTCTGGATCTCGGCGTAGAGCTTGCCGCGCGCCTCGCTGTCCGGTTCCGTCGAGGCCTTGTCCATCAGCTCGTCGACGGTCGGATTGCTGTACTGGGCACCGTTGACGAACACCGTCCCCTTGCGGATCTGGCTGGTCAGATACTGCCGGTGCATGCCGAGCACCGGGTCGGCGAGCTGGTAGAAGAACGTCGAGTTCAGCTGGTAGTCGTAGTTGGTGTAGATCCGCTTCAGCCAGGTCGGGACGTCTTCGTAGCGCAGCGTCACCTTGATGCCGACTTCGCCGAGCGCCTGCTTGAGGTACTCGCCGAGGCGCCGCCACGATTCCCCGTAGGGCAGGATGTCGTGCACGATCTCGAACCGCACGCCGTCGGCATCGCGCTTGAAGCCGGCGTCGTCGAGCAGCTTGTTGGCGATGTCGATGCGGTCCGCCACGGCGTAGTCGCGGACATCGGAGCTATAGAGGCCGACCGATCCGAAGCTCGACAGGATCGAGCCGGTCGCCGGCTTGCCGAAGCCGAAGAAGATGTTGTCGATGATGAACTGCCGGTCGATGGCATAGGAGATCGCCTGGCGGACGGCACGGTTGTCCAGCGGCGGGCTCTTGGTGTTGACCTCCAAAAGCATCAGCGGATTGATCATGGTGTAGCCCTCGGTCGTCACCGAGATGCCGTCCATGTCGTCCAGCCGCTTGGCGTCGACGTTTGGAATGGCGTTGAAGGCCGCGAACTGGACCTCGCCCTTTTCCAGGGCGGCAGTGCGGGTGCCGGCATCGGGAATGAACCGCGCGACGAGGCGGTCGAGGTGCGGCAGGCCCTCCTTCCAGTAGTTCGGGTTCTTGTCGAGGCGGATATACTGGCCCTTCTGCCACTCCACGAACATGAACGGACCGGTGCCGACCGGCTTGTTGGCGGTCGGGTTGTCGCGCGGGTCGGTGCCCTCGAACAGCTTCTTGGAGACGATCGGCGACTCGTAGCCGGACAGCGCCCGGATCAGATAGGGCGCGGCGTTCTTCAGGTGGAAGACGACCGTCAGGTCGTCCGGCGTCTCGATGGACTCCAGTTCCTTGAAGGTGAGGGCGGCGCGGGGATGGACTTTGCGCAGCACCTCGTTGATCGAATATTCCACGTCGGCGCTGGTGAACGGCGTGCCGTCGTGGAACGTGACGCCTTCCTGCAGCTTGAAGGTCATGGTCTTGCCGTCGTCGCTGATCTCCCAGGACTTGGCGAGGCCGGGCTGCGGATTGAGGTCGAAGTCGTATTCCAGGAGGCCTTCATAGACCTTGGTGGAGACCTGGCCGATCGGGCCGGAGGTCGACAGATAGGAGGCCAGCGTCGGAGGCTCCGGCTTGACCAGCATGATCAGCGTGCCGCCATCCTTGGCGGCCATGGCGTTCGCGGATAGCAAGAGCAGTGCGGAAAGGGCCGCACCAAGACATGTTATCAGCCGTCTCATTGTTCACTCCTCTGAAGTCCGGTGAAGGTGCGGCTTTGTTTGGCCGCTTTTATTGGCCCTTCGGGTGCGAGGGCATCTTGAACGGGAATTTTTCCTCGTAGGCCTTGGCGGCGCGCAGCACGAGGGCGTCGCCCTCCATCGGTCCGACGATCTGCAGGCCGATCGGCAGGCCGTCGGAGGTGAAGCCGCAGGGGATCGAGCAAGCGGGCTGCTGGGTGAGGTTGAACGGGTAGCTGAACGCCGCCCATTCGGTCCAGCGCTTGCATCCGCTGCCCTCCGGCACTTCCAGGCCGGCCGTAAACGGGCGGATCGGCACCGACGGGGTGATCAGGAGATCGTAGGTGTCGAGGAACTGCCGCATGGTCCGGCCGAGGACGGCGCGCGCGTCGACGGCCGTCATGTAGTCGAGGAGGGAGTAGCCGCGCGCCTCCTCGATGATTTCGGCAAGGCCAGGGTCGAGCTCCTTCAGCGCATCGCCCGAGACGTCGCGACAGCGGTTCAGGGCGCCGGCGAACCAGTGCTTGTGAAAGGTGTCGAGCGGGCAGGCGAAGCCCGGATCGACCGTCTCGACGGTCGCGCCCATGCGCCCGAATTCGGCGACGGCCGCGGCGACGGCGGCGGCGATTTCCGGATCGACATTGACATAGCCGAGGTCGGGGCTGTAGGCGATCCGCAGCCCGCGAACGCCGTCATTGAGCCCGGCGCACGGATCGAAATCCCTGTCGATGCGGGAATACCAGTCGCGGCCGTCCGGCCGGGAAAGGATCTTCAGCATGATGGCGAGATCGTCGACGGTGCGGGCCATCGGCCCGACATGGGCGACGGTGCCGAAGGCGCTCTGGGGATAGGCCGGCACACGGCCGAAACTCGGCTTGATGCCGGCGATGCCGGTAAAGGCTGCGGGCACGCGGATCGAGCCGCCGCCGTCGGTGCCCACATGCAGCGCCCCCATGCCGAGGGCCGCGGCGACCGCGGCGCCGCCGCTGCTGCCGGCAGGCGTCTTCGACAGGTCCCAGGGATTGCGGGTGATGCCGTTCCGCGGCGAGTCGGTCAGCGCCTTCCAGCCGATCTCCGGCGTCTGCGTGATGCCGATGACAATGGCGCCGGCCTCCTTCAGGCGTGCCACGCAGGGCGAATCCTCGGTGGCGGCCTCCGCCATGTCGAGGACCCGGCTGCCATAGGTGGTGGCATGGCCCTTGATCAGGACGATGTCCTTGATGGTGACGGGCACGCCGTCGATCGGGCTCAGCGGCGTGCCGGCGCGCCAGCGCTCCTGCGATGCCCCGGCGGCACTGAGCGCGGCCTCCCGGTCGTGGGCGACGAAGGCATTGACGGCGGCATCGAACGCATCGATGCGTTCGAAGGAAGCGGTCACGGCATCGGCGGGTGTGAGCGATCCGGCCTTGAACAGCCTGCCGAGATCGGTGGCGGAAAGGTTCGCAATATCAACGCCGTCGGCCGGCCGGTCCATATCCAGATCATCCCCTCGTGGAAAGCTTGCGCCGGCTTTGCGGCGTCATTGGGTGGCGCCCTTGGGTGCGCCCCGAGCGATAGCCTACCCACGGGTGGATAAAAGGGATAATATATTTAATCGCTGTAGTTCCTCGGATTTTTAGATGAATCTTTCCGTCCGGCAGCTCAATTACGTCCTGACCGCCGCCCGGCTGCGCAGCATCAGCAAGGCGGCGGAGAGCCTCCACATCTCCCAGTCGTCGGTGTCCAGCGCGATCAACAAGCTGGAGGCCGGGTTCAACGTCACGATCTTCGTGCGCCAGCAGTCGAAGGGGCTGATCGTCACCGCGGTCGGCGCGGAGGTGCTCGGGCGGATCGGCCGCTTGCTTTCGGAAATCGACAGCTTCGAGGAGGACCTGTCGGGGTTCGGCCAGGCCCTGGAGGGGACGATCAATGTCGGCTGCTTTGCGCCCGTGTCGCCGCATTTCCTGCCGACGATCATCAGCGATGTGTCGCGGCAATATCCGAAGGTGCAGGTGAACCTGCACGAAGGCGACCTGCAGCAGGTGCAGGAGTTCCTGCGCGACGGCACCGCCGATATCGTCCTGACCTACGATCTCGGCATCCGCCACCCGTTCAAGACGGAGGCCTTGACCGCGGTGCCGCCGCATGTGGTGCTCGCCCGCAACGATCCGCTGGCCGGGCGGCGCACCGTCTCGCTCGCCGAGATGATGGACCGCCCGATGATCCTTCTCGACCTGCCGGAATCGCGCACCTATTTCGAACTGCTGTTCGACACGGTCGGCGCCCATCCGCGCATCGTCTATCGGACGATGACCTATGAAATGGTGCGCAGCCTGGTGGCGACGGGGCTCGGCTTCAGCGTGCTGAACTTAAGGCCGGTGACCGAGCACACCTATATCGGCGAGGACGTCGTCTGCCTGCCGATCCGCGAGCGGGTCCTGGCGCCGAACATCATCCTCGCCCGCCGCGCGCACGATTTCACGACCCGCCTGATGCGCGCCTTTTCCGACGCCTGCCGGGACTATTTCCGGTCAGACCTGGCAGCGAAGCATATCGTGCTGCGCAGGTGAGACAGCGCCGCTGGATATCGGTCCTTCACATGCCGCCCGCTTAGTGGCAGCTTCGGGTCGCGAACCGCCCGACATCACCAGTGATTGCAAACGGCATTTCGCGGAGGAACGCCCGAGGCACCCCGGGCTCTTCCGCCGGCGCCTTTCCGAGAGTGCGGGCGAGAGGTTTCTTTGTCGGATAAGCAAGACACCGTTGCTCAGGTCTGCAGATCTGTCATCGACAGATCGTATGACACAATTTTGAATAAACAGAAGTTGTCCCGGAATAATTTGAACATCAATTGCCTAACTATTTGAGGAAAAACATATTTATTAAATTAGTCAGCAAGAAAAGAATTCGTAAAACTGAAATCGATCACGAAGCGATCCAAAAAAGCTTCCAAAAGACCTTAACTCGAGTATAATTCCGGAAAAAATAGTAAAAGTGTCATACTTGCTACGGCTTCGGGAGGAGTGAATGAATCGAAAATCTGAAATTCGCAGCCGTCTTGCGCAGATGGAAGAACTCGTCGGCGTATTGCCGACCCGTTTCGAGGCCTCCGAAGGCATGGGCCGCGTAGCATCCAGCCTCAAAGAAAGCGACGTGGAAACCGCACTGACGGCATCACGTCAACAACTTGAAATGGTGACCATCGACACTCCGGTTAAGGACACGGCTCCTGAACTCTACGAAGACCCGGCATTGCGAGAGCAGATGGCTGGGTTCGCGGCCGCCGGGGTCAACTTCTTCCATAGCGACGAAGCCTTCTGGCAAATGTCCCCCGCCGAGCGCGGCGCCCGCGGCGGGAACGGCATAGTGAACCGTGTTTTCGTCGAGAATCAACGCGTCATGCTGGTGACGTCCCGGATCGTGATCCGCCTGGAAGAGGATGTGTCCGATGCCGCCCGCGATGCGGTTCTGGTCCGGCACCCCGTGACGATACTGGGCAGGAACGGCCTGCCGCCGCGTAGCTTCAGGGCCGATGTGCAGGGAACGAACGCGCTTGAGGCCTGTCTTGCGCTCATGGCGGAAAAGGAGATTGAGTACGCCGAGCCCGACTTCGTCGAACATATTGGTCCGCGCTTGACGCCTTCGGACCCGGAATTCGGCCAGCAATGGCACCACGGCAATATTCGCGCCGAGGCTGCCTGGGATGAGACGCAAGTCGCGGGCGTGAGGATTGCGGTAATCGACAACGGTTTCGATATCACCCACCCGGACCTCCGCTTCGGCGACGCGTCGGGATGGTTCCGATCGACGGCGGATTTTGTCGATGCCGATTTCGTTCTCGGAACGGCGAATATGCCGAACGGGAATCACGGCACGGCCTGTGCCGGCATGATCGCGGCGATCGCGAACAACGATAGTGGCGGTTGCGGCGTCGCCTATGGTGCCGACCTCAGCATGGTGGCTTGCCTCCCCGATCAGATCGGCACGCAGGCGACGCTGGCGCGTGCGATCGGCTATGCCGCCGATCCGTCACTCGAAGGCCGCACGGAGGAGGGCGCCGACATCGTCGCCTGTTCGCTCGGCCCGAACAGCGCCGTCTGGACGATGAGCGCGGTCCTCGACGACGCCATCGATTTCGCGGCGACGAAGGGTGGGGGCGGCAGCGGCTGCGCTATCTTCTGGGGGTGCACCAACGGCAACCACCCGATCGAGTCCGATCAGGTCTGCTCCCATCCGCAGGTAATGGCCATCGGTCGGTCCACCCACTCGGACTCGGACCACGGGTCCGGCTTCGGACCGAAGCTGGAATTTCTCGCTCCGGGCGTCGATGTCTGGATTCCGGCCAGCGGCGGCGGCTACCACACGACGACCGGTACGAGTTTCGCCGCCCCTTGTGCGGCGGGAATCGGTGCGCTGGCGCTATCGAAAAAGCCCGATATGACGGCGGGTGAACTGCGGCAGCTTCTTCGCGATACCTGTGACAAGGTTGGTCCGCTCTCCTACATAGAAGGCCACAACATCCGGTTCGGCCACGGTCGCGCAAACGCCGAAACCGCGGTGTCAGAGGCAACAAGGCTTGCGACCGGGGTTTGAGCCAAGCGAGGAGCCATGGACAAAGCGACCGTTATTCATCGTCTGACCCAGATCAGGAAGGTCGAGAACGTCAGCGCGGTTCCTCCCGGAGCCGCGCCGTCCGGCGCCGGAGTTGCCGCGGCCGAGGCGGAAGATGTTCAGCGCCGGCTGGAAGGCGCGTCGAACGAAGCGAAGGACGATCTGCGGCTGCTGCAGGAGGCGGGCTGGACCTTCGGAGCTCCGGAACAGGCGCCTCCCGGTGCGGCGTTCGATGTGCTGATGGATGCCGACGGCCATTTGAAGCTGGCCGGACGCGCGCTGGTCGCCAAGATCGATCCAACCCTCGACCGCACGGCAGTCGAGGCGCTTCTGTCGCGCACGGGCATGAACCTGCGTCGTGAGTTGGGTTTTGCGCCCAACACCTTTCTGCTCGAGGCGCAGGACGGATCCGCCCTGAATGCCGCAAGGACGCTCAACGAGCTGCAGGAAATACTTTACGCGGAACCGAGCCTGGTGGAGCCGATACAGTCGCGCGAGGATTAGTCGCGGTTTTCGTTCCGTTCGATGTTGGAGATGGCAATGGAGCCTTTGTCAGTCGAGCAACTGAAGCGAGTGTCGGCCGCTTATCGCGAACTGATCAAGATCCATCCGGAACTGGAGTTGCGGCCGGCACGGTCGAACGGGATGGCGACCCGGGCTTCCGACGGTCTGGGCAAGGTGGTGCGAAGCGCGCTGCCGGCCGAGAGCGACGCGGCGGTGGCGCGGGTCGTGAACGAACTCGTCGCCTTGTCGCAAGGACGCCCGGCTATCCTGATTAGACACGACGATTTCGACCTTACGCCCCACGAAGCCCTGCCCGACGTCCTGTCGAACCTGCTTAAGCAGAACCGCGCCGCGCTCCGCACCGCAATCCGCGGGGTCGGCCGAATCGAGGTATCGAACCATCCCTTGCGGTCATGGATCGGCACCGGATTCGTCGTAGCCTCTCCGCGCGGCGATGCCATCGTCGTGACCAACCAGCATGTCGCCGCTGAGCTGGCGTTTCGCCGGGATGACGGGACGTTTTCCTTTGTCGAGGGACTTGAGGACGGCAGTCCCGTTGCCGCTTCGCTGGACATGGGCGAAGAAGTATCCAGCGTCTCGGGCGACAATTCGCTCACGGTCCCGATCGCCGAAGTCCTGCACATCGAAGCCGGCGGCGGGCCGGACATCGCGCTGCTGCGACTGGTGGACAGTGCGGCCACAGATGCGCTTCCGCGCATGAATTTGGCCGAAGGGTCCGGCAACGGCACCCCCGTGGCGGCGATCGGCTACCCGGCGAGGGACACGCGCGAGACCGATCTGAACGTCGTGCTCGATCTCCTCGGCGATGTGTTCAACAAGAAACGGCTCGCACCCGGCATCCTGAAGGAGGTGATGGACCGGCGTCTGTCGCATGACTGTTCGACGCTCGGAGGCAATTCCGGCTCGCCGCTGGTGGATCTCCGGTCCGCAACGGTCGTCGGTCTACACTATGGCGGCACGTTTCCCAATCCGATCAACCACGCGGTCCCGGCGCGGATCATCGCTGACAGGCTGGCGGAAAGCGCCCGTCCCGTCCGGCGCCCTCCGGCCGATGTGATCAAAGAGGGAGGTGGAAAGGTCATGGTACCGGTTCCGGGCAGTCGGACGCTTACCGTCGAGGTTCCGCTGCGTATCACCGTCGAGATCGGCGAGCCCGCAGGCGCTGCGTCACCGCGTTCGATCGATGTGGCCGTCGACAGTGCGAATCAGGCCTACGCCGGCATGCCGGGTGTCGTGGCCGTGCGCCGCGGCATCGTCGTGTCGAACGGGCAGTACACGAACGATCCGGCCGTGATCGTCGCCATCGATTATCTCAAGCCCGGTGCCGAAGCGACGATCGCCGCTCTGCCGGCCACCCGGGACGGTTTTCCCCTGCAGGTCCGCGCGGCGACGGCAGAAGAATTGCTGCGGGTTCACCGAAGCCTCGCGGTGGAGGCCGTGCCACGCATCAACTACGTCGTGCCGCAAGATCTGTCGCTCGACCCGGTGGACGAAGAGATGTTCGCGGTCTTCCACGTCAGTCCGGATGCGGGCTGGCCGCAACTGCGGGAGTTCCTCGAACGCACCAACGAGACCTTGACGCTTGGCCTTTACAATTTTGCCACCGACCATGTCCGCCGGGTGCTCGAACAAGCCGTTGCGCCCGAACCGAAGACATTCGACCTCGTCCTCGGCGACGCTGCGATCGACCGGGAGGACACCAAGGAGTTCGAAGAAGAGCTGGTCGATGATTTCAGCGCGCTGATGGGCGACCGGTTCCGCTGCGAGCTGGCGGATGGGCAGCGCCGGTTGTTTGCGGGACACTACCACATCAAGGTCGCCATTCGGGACAGCGAGGCATTTTGGCTCTCCAGCGGCAACTGGGAGCCGTCGAACCAGCCGGAGGTCGACCCTGTCGCCACCGGTGAGACCGGATTTGGCCTATTGCGCGACAGAAACCGCGAATGGCACGCTATCGTCCTCAACAGGCAACTCGCCGAGACGTTCGAAAAGTACATCCGCTACGATCTCGACTCATATCGCGAGATTCGCACCGGCGTGCGCGAACTGCCGCCTGGGCTCGACATGCCGATGGTATTGGTACCGAGAGCGACCACCATTCAGGAACGATCGCCCGGCGAGGCCAGGTATTTCGCACCCCTCGTGGTGAACCGTCGCCTGAAGATCCAGCCGCTCCTGACGCCGGACAATTTCATCGGCCACGTGCAGGCGCTGGTCGATTCGGCGACGTCGTCGATCGACCTCCAGAACCAGACGTTGAAATGGCGGCATAACAACGTCGATCCGAGGTTCGAACGGCTGATGAATACGATCCTCGACAAGCACCGCAATGGGGTAGCGGTCCGATTCATCCTGCGCGGTGATTTCTCGCCGGAGATGAAAGAGCTTCTGGTCGAGCACGGTTTCGATCCTGGCCAGATCCGGTTGATCAGCCGGTGCCACACAAAGGGAATGATCGTCGACGGCAGGCGTGTCCTGTTGGGCAGCCACAATCTCAGCGAACATGGTGCAATCGTGAACCGCGATGCCAGCTTGATCGTGGACGACGAGGAAGTGGCGCAGTATTTCGCCCGGATATTCCAGTTCGACTGGAACCGCGCCTCCTCGCGGGTCCACGAAACGCCGCCGGGCATCATTCTGCATCACCGCGGCGATGCTGTTCCCGAAGGCTACGAGGTAGTTCCGCTGATGGATATCGCGGTTTGACGGGGACGAACCAGACAGTCTTCCGTCATCCGGTTTCCATTTTCGCGGTGTTCGGCGCTTGCTTCCTGGGCTCCACCCTTCGGGTCAAGGTCGCTCGCATATGGCCGGCCGCGGCTCCCTGGAACGCTCACATCTGGCCCGGGAAGATCGCCCTCGTGATGAGATAGCCGGCAAGGGCCGAGACGCCGGTCAGCACCGTGCCCCAGACGATGTCGACGGCGGTGATGATGACCGGCCAGTTCTTCAGCGTCGCGTAGTTGGTCATGTCGTAGGTGGCGTAGGCGAAAAAGCCGAACAGCGCGCCGTAAAGGGCGGCGGTCGTGGCGCCGCCGGGACCCTTCAGCGCTGGAGCGACGGCGAAGATGACGATGCCGACGACGTAGACCGCATAGAAGAGCGCCGCCGCGCCCATCTTCGGCTTGTCGAGGACCATGTCGCCGAGGCGGTCGAAATAGAAGCTCTTGGCGACCCTCGACAACCAGACGTAGTCTATTCCCAGAAACACGATCGCGGTGACGACATAGGCGGTGACCATGCGGGCCATGGAAACTCCTCTCCTCCAGACTTTCGTAGAAATACGTAGAAATGAGGCGGGCGGATCACCAAGTGACAACGGCGCTGGACAGCACCGGTGAAGCCGGCCGGAGCAGAAAACGCTCCCCCGGCCGGTGATCCGGATCGGGAAATGCGTCGTAGATCAAGGGTGTGCGGGGCCAGTCGGGAGTAGCCATGCCAGAGTTGACAATCGCCGTTGTCGGATCCGGGATTGCCGGACTGTCCGCCGCGTGGCTGCTGGCAAAGCGCCACCGGGTCGCGCTCTATGAGGCGGACGCACGGTTCGGCGGCCACGCCAACACGGTCGACGTCACCGGACCGGACGGCACCCATCCCGTCGATACCGGCTTCATCGTCTACAACACCCGCAACTACCCGAACCTCATCGGCCTGTTCGATGCCCTCGGCGTCGAAACGGAACCGACCGAGATGAGCTTTGCCCTGTCGCTCGACGGCGGGCGCTATGAATATGCCGGGGCCGGCCTCAACGGCTTCTTCGGCCAGCGGCGCAACCTCGCCAGGCCGTCCCACTGGCAATTGCTGCGCGACATCGCCCGCTTCTTCCGCACCGCCGAGGAGAGGGTGTCCGCCTATCCGGCCTCCGTCACCCTCGGCGAGTACCTGGAACGCGAAGGCTTCGGAAAGGCGTTCGTCAGGAACCACATCGTGCCGATGGGGGCGGCGATCTGGTCGACGACGATGACCGAGATGCTGGCCTTTCCGGCGCAAAGCTTCGTCAGGTTCTACGCCAATCACGGCATGCTGCAGTTCCGCGACCGGCCGGCCTGGCGCACCGTCAGCGGCGGCAGCCGGAATTACGTCCAAAGGCTCCTCGACGATTCCCCGATCGAGCGCCTCGTCGGCAACCCCGCCGCCCGCATCGAGCGGCGCCCGGACGGCGTCACCGTCGTCGATGCTTCCGGCGCCGCGCGCGGCTTCGACCATGTGGTCATCGCCGCCCATGCCGACCAGGCGCTTTCACTCCTCGACCGGCCGAGCCCGCTGGAAGCCAAGCTCCTGTCGCCCTTCTCCTACCAGACCAACCGCGCCGTGCTGCACCGGGACCGCACCTGGATGCCGAAGCGGCGCCGGCTGTGGTCGAGCTGGAACTATCTGAAGAGCGCTGCCGGCGACGACACGGACTTGTGCGTCACCTACTGGATGAACCGGCTGCAGAACCTTGAGGCTGCCGACGACTATTTCGTCACCCTCAATCCGACCGCGCCGATCGACCCAAGCCTGACGGAGCGGGTCATCGACTACGACCACCCGGTCTTCAACGGCCCGGCGATGGCGGCCCAGGCCGCGCTGCCGGAGCTTCAGGGCGCCAACCGCACCTGGTTCTGCGGAAGCTATTTCGGCTACGGCTTCCACGAGGACGGCGCGGCAAGCGGCATCGCGGTCGCCGAGCGGCTCGGTGGCCTCAAACGGCCCTGGACGGTGACGGGGGAGGAGCGGCTCGTCGCGGTCGCTCCGCCCGCGGCCGAGGCGGCCCAATGACGACCGCCGCGTTTTCGGAAGGCATCTACAACGGCACCGTCGTGCACAAGCGCGTACGGCCGAAGCGCCATGCGCTCTCCTACCGCGTCTTTTCCTGCCTGTTCGACGTCGACCGGCTTTCCGACCTCGACCGGCGGCTGAGGCTCTTCTCCTATAATCGCTTCAACCTCGTCTCCCTCAACGACAGGGACCATTCCGGCAGCGAGCCGCTCGGCGCGTACCTCCGCCGGGTGGCCGAAGAGAGTGGCCATGGCGACGGCGTCACGCGGTTCCTGATGCTGTGCTATCCGCGGGTGCTCGGCTACGTCTTCAATCCGTTGACCGTCTATTACGGGCTCGACGGCGAGGGCCGCGTCGCCCTCATGGTCTACGAGGTCAGCAACACCTTCGGCGAGCGCATGACCTATGTGCTGCCGACGGAACCGGAGGCCGAGGGCGTCATTTTCCAGGAATGCGAAAAGCGGTTCTACGTCTCGCCGTTCAATGCGGTGGAGGGCCGCTACCAGTTCCACGTCACGCCGCCGGCGGAAACGGTGACCGTCGGCGTCGCGCTGCGCACCGGCGAGGGTCCGCTGCTGTCGGCGCATTTTTCCGGCGACTTCGCCCCGTTCACCGACGGGCGGCTCCTGAAGGCGCTCGCCCGCACCGGCTGGCTGACGGCAAAGGTCATCGCCGGCATCCATTACGAGGCGCTGCGATTGTGGCTGAAGGGGTTGCGCCTGAAGCCGCGGCCGGCAGCGCCGAACCCCCCGATCACCTTTGTTCGGCACCCCAGGGAGGAAGGGCAGGAACGATGATTACGGAGTTGACGGCGGGACCGCCGACCCGAACGGATATCTTGACCCGGGCGCTGACGCCCCTCGTCACAAGCAGCGCCCGGCGCATGCTGCGCTGGACCCCGAAGGGCTCGGTGCTGGTGGAGCTTCCGAACGGCCACAAGGCCCTGTTCGGCAAACCCGGCATCGGCGCGGACGCGCATCTTCGCATCAACAGCTACCGGGTGATCGGCAAGGCGCTGCGGCGCGGCACGCTCGGCTTTGCGGAGGCCTATATCGACGGTGATATCGACAGCGCCGACCTCACCGCCCTCTTCCGCTTCTTCGTCCACAACATGGACGGCTTCGAGGAGGCCGGGCGCGGGCTCTTCAAGCGCCGCATCGCCGACAAGCTCGCCCATCGCCTGCGCCGCAACACCAGGCGCGGCAGCCAGCGCAACATCTCCGAGCACTACGACCTCGGCAACGATTTCTACAGGCTCTGGCTCGATGCGGAGATGAACTATTCGAGCGGCATCTATCCGGACCGAGACGGCGGTTCCCTGAAGGCCGCGCAGGACGCCAAGCTCGACCGGGTGCTCGACCTTCTGGAGCTTTCCGGCGGCGAGGAGATTCTTGAGATCGGCTGCGGCTGGGGCGCGTTCGCCCGGCGCGCGGCTTTGCGCCACGGTGCCCGGATCACCGGGCTGACGCTTTCGCGCGAGCAACTCCAGCATGCCGAAGATTCCGCGCAGGCGGCGGGTCTCGACGACGCCTGCACCTTCCGGCTCGAAGACTATCGCGACACCGGCGGCACCTACGACCGCATCGCCTCCATCGAGATGATCGAAGCCGTCGGCGAGGAGAACTGGCCGCGCTATTTCCGCACCCTCCACGACCGCTTGCGCCCGGGTGGTTCCGCGGTCGTCCAGGCGATCACCATCGACGAGGCGCGCTATGAGCGCTATCGCCGCAAGCCGGACTTCATCCAGCGCTATATCTTTCCAGGCGGCATGCTGCCGACGGCGACGATCATCGCCGGCCAGGCGGCGCGTGCCGGCCTCACCCTTGACCGGATCGAGCGCTTCGGCGCGTCCTATGCAAGGACGCTGGCAGACTGGCGCGACCGCTTCGAAAAGGCCTGGCCGCAGATCGCCCGCCTCGGCTTCGACGAGGCGTTCCGCCGCAAGTGGCACTATTATCTCTGCTATTGCGAGGCGGGATTTCTGGAAGGGACGATCGACGTCGGCCTCTACCGCATGAAGAAGGCCTGAGGGCGCGTAAGGAAGCCGGGCCGCGCAACGCGCCCGGCTATTTGGCCTTCGTCAGGATGAATTTCCGCACGATCCAGAAAAAAAGCGCGTTCGGCAGCAGCCGCAAAACCTTCATGCCCATGACGAAGCCGGTCGGAAAGACGATCTCGTAGCGGCCCTTTTCAAGGCCTGAGAGCAGCGCGCGTGCCGCGTCCCTGGCCGGAATGATGCCGGGCATGGGGAACGGATTGTCCCTGGTCATCGGGGTGTCGACGAAGCCCGGATTGACGACCGAGACCTTGATGCCGTGCGGGGCGAGTTCCGCCTTCAGCGTCTCGGCAAGGTTGATCAGCGCCGCCTTCGTGGGTCCGTAGGCGACCGCCTTCGGCAGGCCGCGATAGCCGGCGACGGAGGCAACGATGACGATATGCCCGCTGCCGCGCGAAAGCATGCCCGGCAGCAGCGCGGCCACCGCATTGGCAACGCCCATATAGTTGACCTCCATGCCGGTACGCACGGCGGCGAGATCGAAGTCCTCCGCATCCATCAGCTTCCAGGTGCCGGCGCCGAGGACGGCAAGGTCTATGGGGCCGGCCTCGGCCGTGATCCGCTCGGCGGTGGCCTTCACCGCGTCGGCGTCGGTGACGTCGAGCGGATAGGCGGCGAGCGCGGCATGGCTTGCAGCGGCCGCTTCCAGCGCGTCGGCCGAGCGGGCCGAGATCGCCACATGCGGCGCCTCGTCCGCCATCAGCCGCGCCAGTTCCAGGCCGATGCCGGAGCTGGCGCCGGTGATCCAGACGGAGTTCCAGGGGGTGTCTGCCATACCGTCAGATGCCAAGGACCGGCTGCAGGAGGCGGCCGATCAGGCCCTTGAAGCGGGCCGGTGTCTCGGAGGCGACGACGCTGATGCAGGGCGCGCCGGGGTCGACATGGGGCTGGTGCTCGAGATCGGCGTCGAGGTCGGCAACGTCGCCGGGGCCGTAGCAGCCGAGATGGTCGCTGTAGGAGCCGGACAGCACCATGGTCAGTTCGGTGCCGCCGTGGCCGTGTTCCGGCACCCGCTTTCCGGGGGCGATCTTCAGGAGAAACAGCCGCCCGCGGCTGCCCTTCGGCGTCGGCAGGTCGTGCTTGGCAACGCCGGGGGCAATCGGTTTCCAGCGCACGGCAGAAAGGTCGTCGCCGATCATCGCGTCGAGCGGTGCCGGCACCGAGCCCTCCTGCAATGCGATCGGCCGGTGCGTCGGCGCGTCGGTCGCTTTCGGGGCCGCGTCCAGGGCCGCCAGCGTGCGCTCGCGCAAGGTGGCGGAAACGGGTTCCGGCGCGATCTCGTCGAGGAACACGCCGCCGGCGTCTTCGATCGCGGCGAGCGCGCTGTCGCAGTCCGGGCAGCAGCCGATATGGGTGCGGGCGACGAGGGCCAGCACCGGGTCGAGACTGCCTCCGGCGAGCCTCAGGATCGTTTCGGATTCCAGATGATGAGTCGTCATTACGCTACGTCTCAACGCTTGTTCGTCGGCCCGGTTCCCCCGCCGACCGGCCGGAGCCGCAGCCGGCCGGTCTCGGCGGGGGTGCCCCCGCGTCGGATTGCCACCCCGGCGGGAGGGAAACCGGAGGATGCGCTCCAAAGGGGCCTTCGAGCCTTTTACTCTCCCCTGATTACGCGAGAACGGCGCCATCGGATCAGTTTTCCAGCGCCTGACGCGAATCCTCGCCCCGGCGCCGGCCCGCGGGCAGCCTCTTTCCACCCGAAATCTGCCCCGATGCGGCGGCGCAGTTGCCGGCCGGTTTGCATCTTCGTCGATTTCTGACTAGTTCTTGTCGCAATCAGACCACTAGAGGGAAACTTGTCATGGAGCCGAACAATCCGCTCTTGAAGCGCGCCTATGAACTCTCCGGCGATCCGGAGGAGATCCGGCGCCTTTATGCCGACTGGGCCGACGATTACGATCGCGACACCCTGGAGGGCATGGGCTATGTGGCGCCGGCGATCGCCGCCGAGGTGCTGTCGAAGTCCCTTTCGGGCAGCGACCGGGTGCTCGATGCGGGCTGCGGCACCGGCCTCGTCGGCCAGGAGCTTGCCAAGCGCACCGACGCCGACCTGCACGGCATCGACCTCAGCGCCGACATGCTGGAAGCGGCCGCAAAAAAGGACGTCTACAGCACCCTCAACGAGGCCGACCTGACGCGCCCGCTGGAGATCGCCGACAACAGCTTCGACGGCGTCATCAGCGTCGGCGTCTTCACCAGCGGCCATGTGCGCCCGGACGCCCTCGCCGAACTGGCGCGGGTCGCCAAGCCCGGCGCCCCGGTTGTCGTCACGGTGCACGAAAATGTCTGGGACAAGGACGCCTACGCAAAACAGATCGAGGCCATGAAGGCGGCAGAGCACATCCGCGCCTGCGCCATCACCGACGCGCCCTATCACGACAAGGAGAACTACTCCTGCAAGCTCTGCGTCATGGAAGCGGCCTGAACGGCGGGACCGGTTACGGCCTGATGCCGTAACGCAGGCAAGGTCATTGTCACCATCGACGTCGTGCGCCGATCCACACACGGCACGTCTGCGCGCCGGACATGACGAGGCAGGCATTGCCCACATGCCAACAACCGCCGAAGCACAATGGCTCCGGCGGCTGCGAGGCTGTGGTCTTCAGGTCTTTTGGCCGTGGGAGGAGGCGACCAAAGACCGGTCTGCCTCCTATTCGGGCTGGACGGTCGGGCGGAACAGGATCTCGCTGACGTCCACATTCTCCGGCTGGGAGATGGCGAAGGCGACCATGTCGGCCATGGTCGTTGCCGGCACGGCGATCTTCTTGACGAGGTCGCGCACGGTGTCGCCGAGCTCCTGCTCGGAGATGTGCTGGGTCAGTTCGGTGTCGACCGCGCCCGGCGAGATCACCGTCACGCGCACATTGTAGGGCTTCACTTCCTGGCGCAGGCCTTCGGACAGCGAGCGCACCGCATGCTTGGTCGCGCAATAGACCGCGCCGGTCGCCACTGTCTTGTGGCCATAGACCGACGAGACGTTGATGACCTGGCCGGACTTCTGCTCCTTGAAGATCGGCAGCACGGCGGCGATGCCGTAGAGCGTGCCCTTCATGTTGACGTCGATCATCTGGTCCCACTCGTCGATCTTCAGGCTCTCCAGAGGCGACAGCGGCATTAGGCCGGCATTGTTGAAGATGACGTCGACCCGGCCGAAGGTCTCCCTGGCGGTGTCGACCAGCTTCTGCACCTGGTCCAGCTTGGTGACGTCGGTGGCGACGGCAACGGCCTCGCCGCCGGCGTCCTTGATCTCTTTGACGAGCGCATCGAGCCGGTCGGCGCGGCGGGCGCCGAGCGCAACCTTTGCGCCCTTGGCGGCGAGGTCACGGGCGGTCGCCTCGCCCATGCCGCTGGACGCGCCGGTGATGACGATGACTTTTCCGGTGATGTTGTCTGTCATGGGTGTCTCCTGTGTTTCTGATGTCCGCCGCGCTCATTCGGGCAGCGGAAGGGCCCGGTTCGACGGCGTTAGCGTGACGCGCGCGCCCGACCGGGAGGATTCTTCGATGGCATCGATCAGCCGCTGGATGCCGACGCCGTCCTCGAAGGTCGAGGCGCTGTGGCTGCCGGTGCGGATGTCCCGGGCCATCCGGGCGTAGTTGCGGGCGACGTTGCCCGGCACGGGATCGGCCGTGAGGCCTTCGGCGCAGGCGTCCGGCACCTCGATCGGTGAGAGCGCCCCGGCCCCGGTCTTGGCTCCGGCGAGCGAAAGCTTTGCCATCTGGCCGTGGCCGAAGGGCGCCGTGATGCGGATGTCGCCTTCCGTGCCGTGGATATCCCAGACGAAGCCCTCGGTGCCGTTCGGCATGCCGCCCTGGTAATGGATCGCCAGCGGCGTGCCGCTTTCCATCCGCGCGGTGACGAGGATCTGGTCCGGCGCGGTCATGGCCAGCATGCTGCCGTCGTCCTCGGAACGGACCTCGGACACGCGGGTGTCGAGGAGCGCGGAGACCTCAGTGACGTCGCCGAGCACGTCGCGCAGCGCAGCCAGCGTGTGGCCGAGCGGGATGGTCAGCATGGTGGCGCCGTTGGCGGCATCGAGCAGGTAGCCGAGACGGGCGACGTTGCTCGTCGTCTGGCCCCAGTTGCCGCCCCAGCCGGAGAGGCTGGAGGAGAGCACGCGGCCCACATAGCCATCGTCCAGAAGCTTGCGCAGATGGAAGACCTCCGGCGCGACGCGGGCCTGCAGGCCGACGACGGCGACGAGGCCCTTGTCGCGGGCAAGCGCGGCCATCTCTTCGGCCTCTTCCAGCCCGTTGCCGAGCGGTGCCTCGCAATAGACGTGCTTTCCGGCCTCGAGCGCCGCCTTCACCACGGCAAGGTGTTGCGGCACCGTGATCGTCACGGTGACGGCATCGATTTCCGGCGACGCGATGAGGTCATCGGCGCTGGCGAAGGCATTCGGGATGCCGATCGCCGCGGCAGCGGCCTTGCTGCTGTCGAGAGTGCTGTTGGCGACGCCGGCAATGACGAAGTCGTCGGCCAGCGCCTGCAGCGACGGGACATGGGCGACGCCGGCCCAGCTCGAACCGGGCTTGAGGCCGATGATCCCGACCCTGATTTTCCCCTGTGTCACTTTTTGCTCCTTGTTTTTCTCGTTTGCGCCGCCACGTCGTCCGTCAGTCGGCGAGCTCGAAACGGGCCTGGAACGGCTTGTTCTTGACGAGCGCGTCGATCGGCCCGTCGAAGCTTCCGAGCCGAACAAGGCCGCTCGCCGCCTGGAAGGGCTTGTAGAAGATCGCGATGTTGCCCCAGGGGGCATAGAACGTGATGTCGCCGGTCTTGCCGGCATAGCTTGCGGGCGCGCCGGTGGTGTCGAGAGCCCGCGGCAGGTCGGCGATCTTCTCGTTGCCGTGAAAATCCCTCAGGGTGAGGTCGAGGGGCAGGAGCTTCGCAAAATCGCGCCCCGCGGCGGTGTCGTCGAGGGTCGCGGTGAGCGTGTCATCGCCAACGATGACGGTGATCTTCGTCATGCCGGTTTCTTTCGTTGTTTGCGAATGGGCGGCCGGGCCAAGGGCAAGGCCGGAAAAGAGAACGGCGACCGCAAGGCCCGCCCGGACGGTTTGTCTCCACTGCAAGAGCATTTCCGCAACCCCTTCGCCTGTCTGTGCCTGTCACCATGGAATGTAAGCCAGGCCGCGCACGGGATTAGCCCCTGCGCGTGCCTTTCGCTCATGAGCCATGCTCATCAATGAACCGGCGAAACAGCGCTCGCGACTGATGAATCGTCTTCATGACCGCTTCCCGTCAGCGCCGCATTAAATCCCGCCGCTTCAGGCCCAGCTAAGTCCGATGGCACGGAATGACCCGCTGCCGGAGGCCTCCAGGCCGATCGACGACCTAAGGAGACACACCGTCATGACCCGCATCCTTGCAGCAGCCCTCGGGCTCAGCCTGATCGCACCCGCCGCCCTCGTCGCCCCGCCGGTGATGGCCCAGTCCATGGAAGTCACCCGCGCCGGCGACCGCGAAGGCTTCGTCGGCCCCGCCGACAAGTTCTCCGGCACGGCCTATATCGAGCCGGTGTTCCCCAACACCGACCCGTTCGTCGTCAATGCCGGCAAGGTGACCTTCCTGCCGGGCGCCCGCTCGGCCTGGCACACCCATCCGGCCGGTCAGATGCTGGTCGTCACCTCCGGCACCGGCTGGGTCCAGGAGCGCGGCCAGGAACGCCAGGTCATGCAGGCCGGCGACGTCGTCTGGTGCCCGCCCGGCGTCGAGCACTGGCACGGCGCCACCGACAAGACCGCCGTTTCCCATATTGCCGTCCAGCAGTTCAAGGACGGCAAGAACGTCGTCTGGGGCGATCTCGTCACCGACGCCGAATACGCCGAGTAGCGCCGGCGTCGGCCGGCGGGCACGTCCCGTTGCCGCATAATGAAGTGGACCTATGAGTCCTGCGCATATATCTTGAGGGAAGCCGAAGATGATCCCCGACACCCAGATCAAGGCTTCCCTCATGCTCAAAGAGAACATCAACGACCTGATCGCGCTGGCGACCGTCGCCGAGGAGCGCAGCTTCACCCGCGCCGCCGCGCGGCTGAACGTGTCGCAGTCGGCGCTCAGCCACACCATCAAGGGCCTGGAGGAGCGCATCGGCCTGAGGCTCCTGACCCGCACCACGCGCTCCGTCGCCCCGACGCTGGAGGGCGAGGACCTTCTCGCCACGATCAATCCGTGCTTCGAGAAGATCGAGGCGCGGCTTCAGGCATTGAACGACCGCCGCGCCGAGCCCGCCGGAACGGTCCGCATCGCCGCCACCGAATATGCCATCGAGACCCTGCTCTGGCCGAAGCTGTCGCCGGTCCTGAAGGAATACCCGTCCGTGAACGTCGAAATGGTCATGGACTACGGCTTCACCGACCTTGCCACCTCGCAGTGCGATGCGGGTGTGCGCTACGGCGAGCAGGTCAGCGACGGCATGATCTCCGTGCGCATCGGGCCGGAGGAACGCATGATCTGCGTCGGCGCCCCGGACTATTTCGCCGACAGGGGCGTGCCCCGGACGCCGCAGGAACTCGATAATCATCGATGCATCAATCTGCGCCTGTCCACCCACGGCGCCCTTTATGCCTGGGAGTTCGAGGACGAGAAGGGCCAGGAGATCCGCGTCAAGGTCAAGGGCCAGACCTGCTTCAACACGATCAATCCGGTGCTGCGCGCCGCCCTCGACGGGCACGGCCTCGCCCTGGTGCCCGAACGCCTCGCCGCCGCCGACCTTGCGGCCGGGCGCCTGCAGATCTGCCTCGACAAATATTCGCCCTACTTCCCCGGCTTCCATCTCTACTATCCGAGCCGGCTGCGGCCGTCCTCCGCCTTCGAGGTCGTGCTCGGCGCGCTGAGGGAGCGGGGATAGGGCAGGCCACGCGGTCTCTCGCGGCAGTCGCCGTCTTTCATGAGCCAGCCTCATGAGTGCTTTGGGAGATCGGCGCATTAAGCCCGGCGCCTCGGCACCCCAAATGAATCGGGTCACCGTTCCGCACCAAGGAGACCCCGATGAAAACGCATCTCGCCGCCTCGGTCCTCATGCTGATGAGTTCCGGCGCCTTTGCCGAGGACCTCGGCCGCACCCTGCCCGGCGAGGTCGGCCGCGTCGCCCCCGCGCTCGAGGCCTATTCCAACAACGCCCTGTTCGGCACCGTCTGGCAGAAGGACACGCTGTCGGCGCGCGACCGCGCCCTCGTCACCTTCGCCGCCCTGATGACCCGGCACGAGACCGAGGCGCTCGGCGCCCATGCGGCGCTCGCGCTCGATGCCGGCGTCACCCCTGCGGAGATTTCCGAGACCATCACCCACCTTGCCTTCTACACCGGCTGGGGCAACGCCACCGCTGCGGCCACGGCCGTCGCCCCCGTCTTTGAGGAGCGCGGCGTCAAAGCGGAAGACCTGCCGGCGGTGGAGCCGGACCTTCTGCCGCTCGACGAGGAGGCCGAGGCCAAGCGCCAGGACTTCGTCTCCAGCACCTATGGCGACGTCAGCAAGGGCATTGTCGACAACACCCAGCAGCTCCTGTTCCTCGACCTCTGGCTGCGCCCGGGGCTCGAGCCGCGCGACCGCAGCCTCGTCACCGTCGCCGCGCTGATCGCCGCCGGCCAGCCGGAGCAGATGACCTTCCACCTCAACCGGGCGATGGACAACGGCCTCAGCAAGGAAGAGGCCGGCGCCATGCTCTCGCACCTTGCCTTCTATGCCGGCTGGCCGAAGGTCTTCTCCGCCCTTCCGGTCGCCAAGGAAGTCTTCGCCTCGCGCGCCGAATAACGCGCACCGGCCGGCGGAAACCCATTCCCGCCGGCCGGCACTCCCATAGATACCCCCACGGACATCGGCACAGGTAAGACAGATGAAGATCGGCATTCTCGGATCGGGCCTGATGGGCGCCAAGCTGGGCCGGCTCTGGGCCGCCTGCGGCCACGATGTGACCTTTGCCTATTCCCGCAGCCCGGCAAAGCTGGAGCGGCTGGCGCGCGACTGCGACGCTGCCCACGGCACCGTTGCCGAGGCCGTCGCGGACGCCGACGCGCTGCTTCTCGCCGTCCACTGGTCGCGCATCGACGACGTGCTGCACCAGGCCGGCGACCTTGCCGGAACGGTCGTCCTCAATTGCTGCGTCCCGCTCGACGACAGCAACACCGACATCGTCGTCGGCATGACCACCTCCGGCGCCGAGCAACTGGCCCGCAAGCGCCCGAAGGCGCGCTGGGTTTCGTGCTTCAACACCAGCCCGTCGGAGAGCTTTGCCGGCGTCTTTGCCCGCAAGGCCGAGGAGCCGCGGCCGCACCTGCTGGTCTATGGCGACGATGCCGGTGCCAAGAAGATCGCCGGCGAACTCGTCCTCGACATCGGCTTCGAACCACTGGAGGCCGGCGGCCTCCGCACGGCCCGCTTCGTCGAACCCTTCGCCATGGTGACGGCCGAACTCGCCTATGGTCAGCCGGGCGGTCCGGCCCTGACCTATCGTTTTGACAAGCTGCGCACATAGGTGCGCAGGAAAGGAGAAAAAATGAAAATTGTCAGATCAGGAAGCAACCCTTCCAACCCCGGCCCGGACGATTATTTCTCCGGGACGGCGCGGATCGATCCGCTGTTCGCCGCTGAGGAGCCCGGCCGCACGAGCTGCGCGCTGGTGACCTTCGAGCCCGGCGCCCGCACCGCATGGCACACCCATCCGGCGGGCCAGACGCTGATCGTCACCTTCGGGCGCGGCCGCGTCCAGCGTGAGGGCGGCCCGGTGGAGGAAATCCGCCAGGGCGACGTCGTCTGGTTCCCGGCCGAGGAAAAGCACTGGCACGGCGCGGCCCCGGAGACCGCGATGAGCCACATCGCCATCCAGGAAAGCATCGACGGCAGCCCCGTCACCTGGATGGAAAAGGTCAGCGACGAAGACTACAACGGCTGACCTTGGCCTTGAGACGCCGGGCGCACGCCGCCCGGCGCTCAGTCCATCATCCGGTCGCGGGTGAAGACGTAATCGTTGGCCGCCTCCGAGGCATGGCACGATTCGCAGCGCTTGCCGTCCTCAGCGGCATTCGGCGTCCCGTCGGGCGCGAACTCCCGGTACATCCAACTGCCTGACGCCGACCGGTCGGCCCATTCGGCCCGCTTCTCCATGACGAGGATGCGGGTCAGCTTGCCGCCGCGGAAATCGTCCATGGTGATCACCGTGCCGTCCGGAAACGGCGCTCCGGCCCGCGCCGCGTCAACGGCCTCCTGGGAGGTGTAGATCTCCTCGGTGATGCCGCCGCGCACGAAGGTCGTGTAGTGGACGGCGTCACGGTAGCCGTCCGGCAGCGCGACCTCGTCATTGTGCATCTGGGCAAGAACCGGCATGGCAAAGACGACGCCGCCAAGGACGATGAGGGCTTTTCTGGCAGTCATGGTGGTCTCCTCGGGATCGGGCCCCAAGACTACCCGCGGACGCCCGCAAGGATTATCGGGTGATTGGCGAAGCCGGAGATGAGCTTTGCTCATCAATAGGTCCCGCCGGCGCCGTGCATTCATGAGATGACCTCATCAGTGCCAGCGGCCGTGACCCCATTCCGCTTGCCCGGTTGCCGCTCTATGTCACGCCTATCGCACCGTCCTTGGCGGCGGCGCGAGCAACCCATCGAACCAACGAGCACCCACATGCCGAGACCGGAAATCATCTGCCACATGGTCACGTCGCTGGACGGACGGCTGCTGCCGGACCGCTGGCCGGTCTGCCAGGAGAGCCTTTCGAGCCTCTACGACAGCGTCGCCGACCGGTTCGGCGCCGACGGCTGGATCGTCGGCCGCAAGACCATGGAGCACTACCTTGCCACCGGACCGTGTTCCACGGTGCCCGAGGCGCAGCCGCGCGCCGACGTCGTCGCCGACGCTGCGGGCCGCGATATCGGCATCTGCTTCGACCGCCAGGGGCGCCTGCGCCCCGAAACCGGCGAGGTCGACGGTGACCACCTGGTCCTGGTGCTGTCGGAACGGGTCTCCAAAGAGCACGCGGACGATCTTGCCGCGCGCGGCGTCTCGGTGTTTTTCGCCGGACCCGACGGCGACGACATCGCCGGCGTCCTGCCGCGGATCGCGGAGGCCTTCGGCGCCCGGCGCCTGCTCCTGGAAGGCGGCGGACAGCTCAACGGCGCCTTCCTTGCGGCGGACCTCATCGACGAGACCAGCACGCTGATCCTGCCGGTGATCGACGGCAAGAGCGACGTCCCGGCGATCTACGACAACCACGACGACGCCAGGGCGCTGCACCTCGATCTCATTTCGGTGAAAGACCTCGACGACGGCACCGTCTGGCTGCGCCACAGCGTCAAGCGCGCCTGACCGGTGCGGCGTTTCCCCAGCAAGGACCGAGACATGAATTCTTCCGGCAACGACCGACCCTCGAACGGGCCTCTGGTGGTGGTGGCGCTGGCCACGCTCTTGGCGCTCGTCGTCTTTACCGCCCCGCTGACGACGCTGGAGGCGATGACGGCGACCTTCGGCATGTCGTCCGGACTGCAGGCCTGGGTGATGAGCGGCACGCCGCTCGGCGCCGCGGCGGGGCTGCTCACCGCCGGCGCCCTCGGCGACACGCTCGGCCGCAGGCGCACCTTCATAGGCGGCATCTGGCTGACGGCCGTCGCCTCGGTGGTCGCGGCCCTTGCGCCGGAAGCGGTGTTCCTCATCGCCGCACGGATCGCCCAGGGTCTCGGCACGGCCGGCGTGATGGCCTGCGGCCTCGGCCTCCTCGGCCAGGTCTATAGCGGCGAAGCGCGGCGGCATGCAGCCGGCGTCTGGGCCGCTTCGATTGGCGCCGGCGTTGCCGTCGGTCCGATCCTTGCCTCCCTGACGATGAATTTTGCCGGCTGGCAGGCCATCCACTGGCTGCTCGCCGCGATCTGCGCTGCGCTCGCCGTCCGGGCCGTGTCGATGTTGCCGGAAAGCCCGCGGGCGGACGAGCGCGTCGACATCGCCGGCAGCGTCCTTCTGGTGACCGGCCTCGGCGCCCTTTTGGCGGCGCTGATCGAGGTGCGTTTCGGCCTCACCGTTCCGGTCATCGGCCTCATTGCCGCCGGAGGCATTCTCATCGGGCTCTTCCTCAGGGTGGAGCGCCGCGTCGCCAATCCGATCCTGCGGCTCGACCTCTTCCGGCGGGCCGACTTCACCGGCGCGACCATTGCCGCCTTTGCCTCCGGCGCCGGCGTGCTGGCGCTGATGTCGATGGTGCCGACCCTTCTGGAGCGCGGCTACGGGGTCGCCCCGCTCATTGCCGCTTTCGTGCTTCTGGCGTGGTCCGCCGTGACGATCTTTTCCGCGCTCGGCGCGCGCTATCTGCCCGACACGCTGTCGGCCCGCACGCTTGCCGTCGTCAGCATTCTCGGCTGTGCGGCGGGCCAGCTCCTGCTCATCCTCGCCGATCGTGGATCGGGCTGGTGGGTGGTGCTGCCGGGGCTCTTCGTTGCCGGCGTCTCCAACGGCATCCTCAACGCCTCGCTCGGCCATGCCGCCGTCGAGACCGTGCCGGAAGAGCGATCCGCCATGGGCTCGGCCGCCAACAACACGGCGCGCTATCTCGGATCGGCGATCGGCATTGCGCTGATTTCCATCCTGATCGCCGGGACGCACGGCAAGGGCCTCTTTGTCGGCTGGCACGAATCCGTCATCGCCACCTCGGCCCTCGGTGTTCTCGGCGCGCTGGCGATGGTCCGGCTCTCCGGCGCCGAGGCCGACGCCCGGGCGTCCTGACCGCCGCAGGGCGGGGCGAACAGCCCGGCTTGCCGGCCGCGCCGGCCGCTACGCCTGGCCGCGCTTTTCAGCGATGAAGTCGATGAACGCGCGCAATACCGTCGGCATGAAGCGGCTGGAAAAATAGAGCTTCGGCCCGTCGAACTCCTGCCACCAGTCGGCGAGGACGGGAACGAGCGCGCCGCTTTGCATGTGCGGCTCCAGCCAGTTGCGGAATGTATGCACCATGCCGTGCCCGGCGATGGCGAGGTCGATCATCGCCGCTGCGCCGCCCGACGCCATGACGATCCGCGCCGGCGGATCGACGATCAGAACCTCGCCGTCGCGCTCGAACTCCCACTCCGAAAGCGCGCCGCTGGCAAAGCGGGCGCGGATGCAGTCGTGGTCCATCAGGTCGCGCGGGTGCCGGGGCGTGCCCCGCCGTTCCAGATAGCCGGGCGCGGCGGCCAGCGCGGCCCACTGGGTCCGCGGGCCAATCGGCACCGCGATCATATCCTGGGCCAGGTGCTCGTCGTAGCGAATGCCGGCGTCGCAGCCGACCGCGGTGATGTCGACGAGGCGGTCGTCGACCATGATCTCGGCCTGGACATCGGGATGGCGGGCCAGGAAGCCGTCGAGCAGCGGCGGCAGGATGTCGACCATCACTGCGCCCGGAACGTTCAACTTGATGCGGCCGCGCACCTGGCCCTTCGAGCTTGCCGCCTCGTCCAGCGCCGCACGCGCTTCCGACATCACCGGTTCGATGCGCTCGGCGAGGGCCCGTCCGGCCTCGGTGAGCTGGACGCTCCGGGTGGTGCGCGTGAACAGCGGCACGCCGAGGCCCGCCTCCAGCCGCGACACCGTCTCGCTCACCGTCGACGGCGACAGGTGCAGCCATCGCGCCGCGACGCGAAAGCCGCCGGCACGGCGCACGGCCAGGAAGACGGCGAGGTCGTCCATCGGGGGAAAGGGGCTATTGTTCGCCATGGCGAACAAATTATTCGGCAACAGATCGGTTATCAATGGCAGAGCGAACAAACATCTTTGGGGGGAGACAAAAGGAGCCCCCATGACCGAACACACCTCCGCAGCCTCCGCCGGACGCTTTACCCTTGCCGGCACCGACATCACCGTCAACCGCATGGGCTATGGCGCCATGCAGCTTGCCGGTCCCCAGGTCTTCGGCGACCCCCGGGATCCCGACGAGGCGCGCGCCGTGCTGCGCGAGGCTGTCGATCTCGGCGTCGACCATATCGACACCAGCGACTTCTACGGACCGCACGTGACCAACCGGCTGATCCGCGAGACGCTTCATCCCTATCCGGACAACCTCGTCATCGTCACCAAGATCGGGGCACGGCGCGGCGACGACGGTGCCTGGCTGCCGGCCTTCGGGGCGTCGGAGATCGAGCGCGCGGTGGAGGATAACCTGCGCAACCTCGGGCTCGACGCCCTCGACGTGGTCAATCTGAGGATCATGTTCGGCATCCACGCGCCGGCCGAAGGATCGATCGCCGAACCGCTCACGGTTCTGGCGGGTTTGCAGGAAAAGGGCCTCGTCCGCCACATCGGGCTCAGCAACGTGACCGAAACGCAAATCCGTGAGGGCCGCAGCATTTGCGACATCGTCTGCGTCCAGAACCAGTACAATCTCGTCTTCCGCTCGGATGACGCGCTCATCGAGGCGCTGGCGCGGGACGGCATCGCCTATGTCCCGTTCTTCCCGCTCGGCGGCTTTTCGCCCCTGCAGACCGACGAGCTCAACGAGGTCGCCCGGGAGATCGGCGAGGCGCCGCAGACCGTGGCGCTTGCCTGGCTGCTGCGGCGCAGCCCCAACATCCTGCTCATTCCCGGCACCTCCAGGCGCGCGCATCTGCGCGAGAACATCGCCGCCGCCGGGCTGACCTTGAGCGACGACCAGATGCAGCGGCTGAACGCGATTGCCGCGATGCAATAACGGGGCGCGATGAAAAAAAGCGGGCCGCCCCATGAGGGCGACCCGTATTAGTGTCCGCCACACGCCGCATGCGGCGGTCTCGCTTCCTGCCCTGTCCGAGCCCGCTATTGTCCGGTGCTGGCCTCTTGCGCCGAACAGGCGAATTTGGCCTTCAGCGTGTCGAGCAGGACGGCACCGGCCGGCAGATGGCGGCGATCGTAATCCTCGTTGACATAGCGCATGAAGGCCCAGCGGATCTCGTCGGGCAGGTTCAATTCCGGCAGGCAGATGTCGTGGCCCCGGCCGGTCATGCCGGCCAGTTGCAGGGCGTCGACGAAGCCTGAGATGTACTGTTCGCACTCGGTTTCGGCATAGCTGCCCCAGCGGGCGTCGTTGTCGGCTTCCATGCAGGGCGCCAGGAGGCCGCCGGCCGAATAGGGCAGGCCGGCCTTGCCGTCGTCCTCGGCCAAGGCCGTGCCGGCGAGGACCGTGCTGGCGGCAGCGGCCAGGATCAGGGTTCGAATGGGGACCATCGGGATTTCCTCCCTTCCTCGGTTGTCGCCCCGGCGGCGGGGTTCTTGCGCGCCGCATGCGGGACACCGGACTGTTAGGCGCCGGGGCATCCTGACCCAGGGGGGTGGGCAGGATGCCCCGGCTGCGGTGCGGCGAGGGCCGTCCTACTTGGCGCCTGCCTCCTCGTCGGCAGCCTTCTTTTCGGCATAGGCCTGCAACGCCGCGTTCATGACCGCTTGATGCTGGTCGTTGTTGACGAAGGTCGGCGAGTTGACCTTCGACCACAGTTCCTCATTGGTCATATTCTGGTGGCAGCCCATGCACAGGCCGGTGCGCTCCATCTTGTTGCGCATCTCCTGCGGCAGCGGGCCGGTCAGTGGCCAATGCGAGCCGATCGTCACCAGTTGCTTGCCCTCGCGCGTCACGATCTGCGACAGGTCGTGGTCGAGCTTCGGGATCGGCTGCGACTGCACCTGGGTCTTGGCCGGGATGATCTCGCCCAGCGCCGTTTCCAGGTCGACGGTGAAGCCCTTGTCGTAGCCCTTCAGGTAGCGACCGTCCTGGATGCCATACCCCAGTGTCTTCGGGTTGTTGTGGCAGCTCTCGCAGTCGCGGGCCTGGCGTCCGGCGGTGTGCGGCTGCACGGCGGCGTGGTCGAGACCCTTGGTGCCGCCGGCATCCGGCGTCATCCAGATCTCGTTGTTGGCCACCGTGTTGCCGTCCTTGTCGATCACCGTGGTGATGACTTGGCAGCCGGGCATCAGCGGGCTGACGCGGCCTTCGCCGTTGATGCCGAGGATCGGCTCTTCCCAGCGCAGGTAGGAGCGCGTCTCGGAGACCTTGCCGGCCGACTTCAGGCCGTTGGTGCCGAGCTTGTTGTCCTCGGTCAGGCCGTTTTCCTCACGCGAATTGGCGTTGTGGATCCAGTCGACGTCGGTCTTGCCCTCGGAGTAGTCGACGGTGATATGGCAGCCATAGCACTGGGGCGCCCAGTCCGCGTGGCAGGCATAGCATTCCATCGATTCCATGTGCTTGCCGACATTCATCATGGCGACCTGGGCCTTCAGGTTTTTCCAGGTGTTGTCGGTGGCGATCTGTTTCAGCACCGGGATCTCGAAGTCGAGGCCCGACGCGGAGTGCAGGATCACCTTCTTGCCGCTCTTGACGACGTTGCCGAACGGGTTGCCGCGGGCGGTCAGGAGATAGCCGTCCTCCGGCTCGTAGACCGTGGCGTTGTACATGAAGTCCGGCAGGTCTTCGGTCAGGCCGCGACCCGTGTCGCCGACATCCTTGTTATGCTCCTCGCCATAGCCGACGGGCAGCTCCCAGGGATATTTCGACACCGTGCCGTGGCAGTCCTCGCACTCGATCTCGACCTGGGCGAGGGTCGTGCCCGGCAAATTGCCGTCGCCATGCATGTCGATCGAGGTATGGCAGTCCTGGCACAGGAGCCCACCCTTCGGGTTGCCCGGCCGGCTTTCGATCTGGTGGTGCAGGTCGTCCTTGATGAACAGGTAGTTCTTGGTGTGCAGCTTCGGCTGCTTGCCGCCCTTGGCGTCATAGGGAGAGCCGTAGGGGAACTCCATGATGCCCTGGTAGCTGACGCCGATGCGCTTGCCGCGGTTGTGGCACGAGTTGCAGCTTTCCGACGGGATGCCGGAATATTCCACATCGGCGTGCTTGACCTTGGTCTTGCGGGTCGCCTGCATCTTGTGGATCAAAAGCTTGCCCGGCTGGTCCTTGGCGATTGTCGGATCCTTGCCCTCGTAAAAACCCTCGTTGGAATAGGGCACGTGGCAGGACGAGCAGCCGGAGCCGCGGAAATCGCCGCGCTTCTCGCGGCCGGTAACGCCCACATGGCAGCGCTGGCACTGCTGGCGCGAATAGGTGATGCCGGCCATTTCCGGATGCTTGGAGATGGCGTCGACGTCGACATCCGGCACCTGCTCGACCGCGCTCGGCATCTGGTCCGGGTGGTCGGTGGCGAACTTGGTCATATACGCCTTGTAGACGTCGGTGCCGACCGCGGGGGTCGATCCGTCCTCGTCCTTCAGGTTGTAGTTGGCCCAGACCACCTTGTGGTCCTTCTGCACAGACCAGGACCACAGGTTGCCCTGCAGCTTGCCGGCCTCGGTGTTCATCAGGGCCTTGGAGAGGCGCTCCGAATAATCGCCGTGGCACTGGCCGCAGGCGCGCTCCGAGGCACCCCACAGCGCCCCCGGATCGGGATAGAACATGTGCGGGCCGCCGGCTTCCGTGAGCTCGGCCGGGGCGCCGGTGTGGGCGGCTTTCTTGGTGGTCGCCGCCGGGTCGCCGCCATGGCAGACGACGCAGCCGCCCGGATCGCCATAGTCGACGCCGGTCGCCTCGATGGTCTCCATCATGTCGCCCTCGGAGAACCTCTCGATGCCCTCATGGCAGGACAGGCAGCCCTTTTCCTTGGCGAGTTCGGTCGAGACCGTCTCGAATTTCGGCTTTTCAGCCGGTTTCTCGTCGGCGGCAAGGGCGGGCCCCGCCATCATCGCCGTCAAGACACCCAGAAGCGCAAGTTTGCGTATCACTTGTTTCCCTCCATGCCGGATGGACCTGTTCATGCGCCTGCATATGACCAGCGGCGTGCAAAGAACCGATTCCACAAGGAGAAATGCTAGAGAGGGAACGCGCAAACGACCCTGACGTGGGTCAGGAATTGACGATTCTCAATATGTGAATGGGAGGTCGGCAAGCACGTAGTGCGCGTGGGTCGACTCATTCGCACCAATGACCTTTGAGTCTGAAAACTATCACGTGATATACGCGATCCAATTTCAATAGGAGGATTAAATGCAGCTCAACCCATTGCATCTAACGATCGCAGGCCTTGTAGAAGGACGCTTATTCCGTATCCCCGGTTATCAGCGAGCGTACTCTTGGCAGAAACGACAAAGACAGGACCTTTTTGCCGATATCGATGAGGCTTATCGGTCCGGACGGGAGCATTTTATGGCGACGGTAGTCGCCCTTGCTCGCGAGAAACGGACTATTGTTGCCGACGAGTTCACCGCGGTGGAACTTGTGGACGGCCAGCAGCGCGTCACGACCCTCATCATCCTTCTTAAGGCAATTGAAAAAAGCCTTTCAAGCGTTGAAGATGGGGAAGTCCGTGCCAAACGTGACCTTTGCGATCTTTTGGTCAAAGGGGACGAGCACTCGCTCGTGCTTCTCCAGACCAATCATGACAGTAGCAACGTCTTCACAAGCTACGTTCGTACTGGAAAATTTGATGAAAATTGCATTGCGACTGCCTCGGATCAAAACCTCGTAGAAGCTTTCCAAGATTGCGAGAGGTTCGTAGCCAGTTGGGCTAATAAGGGAAAGCTAATTGAATTACTAGCTACAATTCGTAACCGATTATCTTTAATATACCACGAGCTCTCCAACGAAGCGACTGTCTACCGCGTATTTGAAGTACTTAATAGCCGTGGCCTTGATGTGCGTTGGGTCGATAAGACTAAAAGCCAAATGATGGCCTCAATTTTTGAATTTTCCGAAGAAGGCGCCCGCGACGATAGTCTGTGCGAAATGCGAACCATTTGGCAGGACATATATAGAATTCTGGGTATGAAGCCGTTGTTGGGCACCGAGGCACTCCGCTTCGCTGGCACGTTGTTGGCGGCCTCGCAGCCGAATCGGATCTTAGGTGAAGAGGATGCATCGGTCGCACTAATCCGGCACGGCGGGAAAGAGCTTGCCAAGATCGTCGAAACCGCGGAGTGGCTTCGAAAGGTTGTCCGGTTCGTGAACGAGATCAGTTCCGATGAGCGACGAGCTGCGGTGACCAAGATTGCCCACGCCCGTTTCCTAGCGATTGCGATCATGTTACGCGACTTCAATAAGGAGACCCAAGATCGATTATTACTCGGTTGGGAAAAGGTGACTTTCCGCATCTTTGCTCTTGGCGGGGCGGACTCGCGTATGAAAGTTGGCGAGTACGTCAGATTGGCCTACGATATTTGGGCGAAAAAACTTACAGATACTGAAATCTTCGAAAAACTCAGGATCATTGGTGAGGACTATAACCTCAAGAGCATGTTTAGAGATAAGCATTATTGGGAATACTGCTATGATGGATGGGCTGAAGAGCTGCGTTACCTTCTCTTCCGCTACGACGAGCACCTTTCTGAGCAAGCTGGCGAACAAATAAATATATCGCAATGGAATAAGATTTGGACGGTCGAGCCTTCAAAATCGATAGAACATATCGTGCCACAAAGCGCTGCCCCTGATTTCGAACACCATCTCGGCAATCTGACGATGCTCGCACCGGGCGTAAACTCGTCGCTTCAAAACAAGTCGCCCGACAAAAAAGCTGACGCGTATCTCAGCTGTGGCATTCGTGAGACCATGACAGTCGGCAAGCGAATCAAAGAGACGGGTGAATGGACCGAATCGGAGGTCAAAGATCGGGCGAAACGGATTGAACAGTTTGCGTTAGCGGAATGGGGCGAATGAGCTGTCATGGAAGATCGCTAGTTAAACTAGCATTGTTGCATGAACCTCACTCCCCAATCCCCAACTCCCTCGCCGTCTCATCCAGCGCCGCCAGCACCGTCTCGTTCCCCTCGAAATGCCCTCGCGCCTTTTCAAGTGCCGTGGCGGCGCGCGCGCGTTCGTTCAGGACCGAGTAGGAGCGGATGAGCATGATCCAGCCGTTGGGGTTGTCGGGCTTTTCGCTGAGCTTGGCTTCCAGGCCCTCGACCATGCCGTCGATCATGGCCGCGCGGGTCTCGTCGGTCATCTCTGAGGCGGCGGCGATGTCGGTGGCGGTCGGGCCGTTCACCGCGGGCACCTCAAGATTGTCGAGGCCGAGGCTGCGGGCGGTGGCGTCTAGCTGTTGCAGGATGAAGGGCGCGGCGGCGTAGCGGGTGCGGGCCTTGTTAAGGGCGTCGAGCGCCTTGGCGTTGGCGCCGGTTTCGGCCCGAAGGGTCGCCAGTTCGATCCAGCCCCGAAAGTCCTTGGGCTCGGCCGCGAGCTTTTTCTCAAGCTCTTTGATGCGCGCGGAGGCGTCCTTGCCGCTACTCTCAGACGCGGCGGCATTGCCGGCGCGGGCGAGCTCGGCCTCGGTGGCGTCGGGCATCAGGGCTTTCAGGTCGCGTTTCAGGAACCGCGCCATGTTGGCGATGTCGCGGCGGACCAGCGCCAGCCAGGGCGCGCCCGGTGCGGACTCGGCCTTCAGCGCCATCCAGTCCTGTAGCGCGCCGTCGAAATCCTGCCGCTGGGCCTTCGCCAAAGCGAGGTAGTAGCGGGCGCGCGGGTCCTTCGGCCGCTTCTCGCGGACCTTGTGGAAGCTGATCTCGGCGATTGAACTGACCTTGTTGCCGTTGGCGAGCGTGACGGCCTCGGCATAGGCGGCAAGCACTCCCGGGTCATCGTCGGAAAGTT
This sequence comes from Rhodobium gokarnense, assembly GCF_025961475.1. Lineage (NCBI taxonomy): Bacteria > Pseudomonadati > Pseudomonadota > Alphaproteobacteria > Hyphomicrobiales > Rhodobiaceae > Rhodobium > Rhodobium gokarnense. The sequence continues at coordinate 191,321 of NZ_JAOQNS010000009.1, forward strand.
CCACGGCGTGCTTCAACGCGCCCGCCGCCTCGGTCGGGTTGTCGAGGGCGAGATAGGCGCGCCCGAGCGTCCACCAGGTCTCGAAATCCTTAGGGTCGGCCCTGGTCCGCTCGACGAGGAGCGCGATCTGGGCCGTCCTGTCGCCCCCGGCCGCCCGGCGCTGCAGCACTTCGGCCTTGCGTTCGGCAAGCGGCTGGTCCGGCAGGCCCGGCACGCCGAGGAGGAGATAAAGCCCGAGGGAGCCACCGGCGACGAGGAGCATGACGAGGGCCCCCGCCAGCGGCGCCCGGTGCGCCACATGGGCGACGGGGTCGAGCCGTTTGGCGGCCTTCAGCGTGCGCGCCTCGATCTCGGCGCGCGCGGCCTCGGCCTCGGCCGGCTCGATGCGCCCCTCGGCCTCGTCCCGGTCGATCTCGTCGAGCTGGTCGCGGTAGACCGAGATGGAAAAGTCCGCCTCGCCGACGACGCCGGCGGTGCGGCGCAGGAACGGCCGGCCGAGCCAGAGGGCGGCAAGGACGAGGCAAAGGCCGATGGCGATCCAGAGCGTCATGCGGCATCGCCCTTCAGGATTTCTTTGGCCCGGGCGCGCTCCGCATCGGAAAGGCCAGGTGCGCCGGCGCGCGTCTGGGCGGCAAGCACGCGCTGGCCGAGGAGGAGGGCGAGCACGAGAAACAGCGCCGGGGCGACCCACAGCACATAGGTCAGCGGCTTCACCGGCGGCTGCAGCAGCACGTAATCGCCATAGCGGGCGACGACATATTGCTTGACGCTGTCGGCGTCGTCGCCGGCCGCAACCCGCTCGCGCACCAGCACGCGAAGGTCATGCGCAAGGGTCGCGTTGGAATCGAAGATCGACTGGTTCTGGCAGACGAGGCAGCGCAGCTCCTTGCCGATGTCACGGGCTTTCTCTTCCAGTTTCGGATCGGCGAGGAACTCGTCGGCCTGCAGCCCGGCGGCCGTTGCCGGGTGCGCGGCAAGGACGGCAAGGCCGAGCGCGATGACCGTAATCGTGCCGGCGGCGACCGCCGCATGGCCTCCGCGGCGCCCCAGTTTCGGGCGCGCTCCCTTGCCCGTCCTGGGCCGGGAGGGCGCTCCGACCCTGAGGCGCCGGTCCGTGAGCGACACGAGGCCGCCGAGGGCCATGACGATGGCGCCGACCCACATCCAGGCGACGCCGGCATTGTAGTAGTAGCGGGTGACGAAGCCGCCGTTGCCGTCGGGCTCGCCGATGACCGCGTAGAGATCGCCGTGCCAGCGCGTGTCGATGGCCGCTTCCGTCGTCGCCTTGGCCTCGACCGGATACCAGCGGCGCTCCGGCTTCATGACGCCGTCGATCTCGCCGTGGCGCGCGACCTCGATGGTGGCGATTTCGGAGCGGTAGTTCGGGCCGCTGGCGTTCTTGACGCCGAGCAGCGTGAAGTCGTAGCCGCCGACGCTGACGGTCTCGCCCGGGCGCTGGACCTGGATCGCTTCCTCCGACCACGTGGAGGCCAGGGCGATGCCGCAAATGGCGATCGCAAGGCCGGCATGGCCGAAAAGGAGGCCCCAGGCGGTGCGCGGCAGGCCGATCAGCCGCCTGAGGCCCGTGAGAAGGCCGGCCCTTCGGAAGCCGGCCCGGGAGGAAAGGTCGAAAAGGGTCGCAAGCAGCAGCCAGACGCCGACGGCAAGCCCGGCAACGCCGAAGGGATTCTTGAACCCGTCGAGGAAGGCAACGACGACGGCGCCGGCGACGACGAGGCCGAACAGCGCGCGCAGGCGCCGGGCGAGCGGGCTGAGGTCCGCGCGCTTCCAGGTGAGGAACGGACCGATGCCGGCAACGAAGGCGACCGGCAGGAACATCGGCACGAAGGTCAGATTGAAGAACGGCGCGCCGACGGTGATGCGGGCGCCGGTCGTGATCTCCAGGAACAGCGGATAGAGCGTGCCCATGAAGACGGTGCCGCAGGCGGCCGCCAACAGAAGATTGTTGAGGAGGAGCCCGCCCTCGCGCGAGACCGGCTGAAACAGCCCGCCGCCTCGGATCTCCGCTGCCCGGTAGGCAAAGAGGCCGAGCGAGCCGCCGATGGCGAGCGCCAGGAGACCCAGGATGAAGACGCCGCGCTCCGGGTCCTGGGCGAAGGCGTGCACGGAGGAAAGGACGCCGGAGCGGACCAGGAACGTGCCGATGAGACTCAGCGAAAAGGTCAGGATGGCGAGCAGGATCGTCCATTTCTGCAGGGCATCGCGCTTTTCCGCGACCATGGCGGAGTGGAGCAGCGCGGTGCCGAGCAGCCAGGGCATGAAGGAGGCGTTTTCCACCGGATCCCAGAACCAGAAGCCGCCCCAGCCGAGCTCGTAATAGGCCCACCACGAGCCGAGCGCGATGCCGAGCGTCAGCCCGGCCCAGGCGACCAGGATGAAGGGCCGCATCCAGCGCGCCCAGCTCGGGTCGATGCGCCCGGCAAGGAGCGCGCCGACGGCAAAGGAAAAGGCCGTCGAGAAGCCGACATAGCCGAGATAGAGGAAGGGCGGGTGGATGGCGATGCCCGGGTCCTGCAGCAGCGGGTTCATGCCTTGTCCGTCGATCGGCGGGGTGGCAAGGCGCAGGAACGGGTTGGAGGTGACGAGGATGAAGGCGAGGAAGCCGGTGCCGATCATCGCCTGGACGGAAAGCACACGGGCGCGCATGGAGGTCGGGATGTTGCCGCCGAAAAGGGCGATCAGCGCGCCGAAGAGGGCGAGCATCAGCACCCACAGCAGCATGGAGCCTTCGTGGTTCGCCCAGACGCCTGAGATCTTGTAGAGCAGCGGCTTCGTGGAGTGGGAGTTGGCGGCGACCGTTGCGACGGAAAAGTCCGACTGCACATAGGCCCAGGTGAGCGCGGCAAAGGCGGCGGCGATCGCCAGGAACTGGACCTGGGCGGCCCGGTCGGCAAGCTGCATGGCGCCGGCGTGGTCGCGGGCGACGCCGATCAGCGGCACCACCGCCTGGGCGAGCGCGACGACCAGCGCCAGGCACAGCGCGAAATGTCCGAATTCGACGATCATCCGGGGGCTTCCTCCGCCGGGTCGGCGGCATGCCAGCCGAACAGGATGCGCCCGAACAGCGATTCGGTCGGTTGGCCCGCGGTCGGCAGGCGGCGCTCCAGCGCGGCGAGGTCGTGGACGATGAACTCCGTCGGCGAGATGAAGGTCACCAGGCGCGTCTTGCGGATGCGGCTGAACAGCCGGCTGACGGTCTCGGAATTGAGGCCGAGATAGTCCGCGATGTCCTCGCGGCTCATCGGCAGGTCGACCCGGTAGCCGCCGACGCCCTGCCGGCCGAGCCGCCGCGTGATCTCGACCAGGAACTGCCAGACCCGCTCCATGCCGTCGAAGCGGCCGAGCATGACCATGTTGCCGTTGTGGCGTTCGAGCTGGCGGTGGGTGTGGCGGAAGAGCCCGGCCATCAGGCTGTGGGCGTGGCCGTTGAGCGCCATCAGGTCGCCGAGCGCGACCTGGCAGACGATGGAGGCACCGAGGGCCTCGACCCAGCTTTCGGCGCCGATGACGGCGCCGACCGGGCAGATGACGTCGCCGGGTGCGCTGAGGTCGGTGATCTGGCGCCGGCCGTCGGGCAGCACGGTGGCAAGCGCCACGAGGCCCTTGACGACGACCCAGATGCGCTTGCAGGACGGGCCGTCCTCGATGATGCGTTCGCCGCGCGAAATCGCGTACTGGTGCTGCGGCCGTGGGGTCCGGCGCGCCGCCGCCTCGGCGACGACCGCGCGAAAGCTGCAACCCGCGAGCGGACAGGCCGGACAGTCGTGGCCGGCCGTCACCGAACGGGCAAGCCGATCTGGCTCTTCCTGCGGCACGGCGGGATCTCCAACGAATTGTTGTTCTGGTTGGCGCCCCTGGCGCTTTTTCGGCCGGCCCCGTTTGCCGGCGCCTGGCGGCATTTCGGAACTTTTGGGAGCGTTCCGTAGAGACGACGATCGGCCGCCAGGCGCCTGCTGCTGCGGGGGAGGCAACGGAAGCCATGCTAAGTCTTGCATGTAACGCCGGTTTTTCCGGCGAAACGCCCAATTGTTAAAAAATGTTACGGGTGGTGTCGCCGGGTTTCGGCGTCGCTCGCGGCGGCGCTATCGGTATTGCCCGCGGCGGCATCGAGGAGGCCGCGCAGGGTGCGGGCGAAGTGCCCCGGATCGGCCGGTTTTTCCAGGAACGCCACATGTGGCCCGGCAATCTCGCCCGGCGACTCCGGATGGTAGGCCGAGGCGATCAGCACCGGGCAGTCGGGCCTGAGGCGCCGCACCTCCTCGACCACCTCCTCGCCCGACATTTCCGGCATCACCATGTCGGTGATGACGGCATCGAAGCGGCCGGGCACGGCGGCAAAGGCGGCCATCGCGACGCGCGGCTCGGTATAGGCCTCGACCTGGTAGCCGAGGCGGATGAGGATGCGCCGGTAGGTCGAGACGATGTCGACCTCGTCGTCGATGAGGAGCAGGCGTTCCCGGCCGCCCGGCAGCCCCGCGCTGCGGCTTTCGGCCGTCGCCAGGGCCTCGCATTGCGGCAGGTAGAGGGAGAAAGTCGCCCCTTCCCCGGGGCCGGTCTTGAGGGTGATCCGGCTTCCCATCTCGCGGGCGAGCGTCGCCACCATGGACAGGCCAAGGCCGGTGCCCTTGCCGACCGGCTTGGTGCTGTAGAACGGCTCGAACACCCGGCCGGCGACATCTTCCGGCATGCCGGGCCCGTCGTCGGCGACGCTGAGCCGGACCCAGCGGTCGCTGTCGGCCGGCAGGCTGTCGACGAGGACGGCGGCGGCATCGGCGTCGCCGGGGTCCGGATCGGGCCGGTCGCAGGTCTCCGCGGTGATGGAGATGGTGCCCTTGGCGGTGCCGATCGCCTCGGCGGCGTTGCGGCAGAGGTTCATCATCACCTGGTTCAGGTGGCTCGGATCGACCATCACCGTGATGTCGGGATCGGCGATCCGGACGTCGAAGCCGACATTGACGGGGATTGAGGCGCGCAAGAGCCGCACGTCCTCCTCGATCGCCTCGGCAAGGCGCAGGCGTGCCGGCGTCGCCGGCTGCCGGCGGGCGAAGGTGAGGAGCTGCTTGACGAGACCCTGGGCGCGCTTGGCGGCCAGTTCGGCATGTTCGAGCTCCTCATCGAGGCTGCCGTCCCTGGGCGCATCGAGGCGGGCAAGGTGCAGGTTGCCGAGGATCGACGTCAGGATGTTGTTGAAGTCGTGGGCGATGCCGCCGGCGAGCAGGCCCACCGCCTCCATCTTCTGGACCCGTGCGATCTGCTCGCGGGCACGGCGCTTTTCGGTGATGTCCTCGCCGGCGCTGATGAAGTTGATGATCTGGCCGTCATCGTCCTTCAGCGGCAGGATGGTGGTCTCGACCCAGTAGTGCTCGCCGGACTTCTTGCGGTTGCGGAAGATGCCGCGCCACTCCTTGCCGGACAGCAGTTGCAGGCGCAGGCGCCGGTAGGTTTCGTCGGCGGTGTTGCCGGAGCGCAGCATCCGCGGCGTCTCGCCGATGACCTCGGCGCGGGAATATTCGGTCAGGGTCTCGAACTTGCGGTTGACGTATTCGATGCGCCCGTCCGTGTCGGTGATGATGATGGTCGCCGGGCTCTGCTCGATGGCGCGCGAGAGCTTGCGCTCGGCCTGTTCGGCGCGGCGGCGCTCCGCCAGTTCTTCCGTCAGGCGCACCACCGTACCCTGCAATTCGCGCAGCAACGCGAACAAGAGCCCGATCAGCACCAGGGCGACGACGCCGAGCGCGAACAGGAACAGGAAGCCCATGGTGATCAGCCGTTCGCCCTCGCCGACGGCGGTGACGATATCGCGGGTGGCGTCGTCACGCTTGGCGGTCCAGATCGCCTCCAGCCGGACCAGCGCCGCGATGGCCGCCGTGTCGTCGACCTTGACCAGCCGGTCGGTCTCCGTCACCGGCCAGTTCTCGCGGTCGGCCTGGCGGGCGATCGGGATTTTCTCCTCGTAGCGGCGGATGGTCCCCTCGATCGTGGCAAGGGCCTGGCGTTCCTCGCCGGCCGGCAGGCTCTCCCGATAGACCCGCATCGTGGCGTGGAACGGAACGAGCTGCTCCTCGAGCCGTTCAAGATAGGCATCGTCCTTGCGCAGGACATAGTTCTTGAAGTTGTGGATGATGCCGCCATAGCCCATGAGGCCGCGGATCTCGCTGATCCAGGCGCCCTTGCGGTCGGCTTCCTCGGAAAACTGCACCCAGCTCGTCTTGATCGCCTGCAGGCGCCGGTTGGTCTCAAGGCCGAGATAGAGGCCGAGCAGGACGGTCGACACCAGGAGGGCGACGGCATAGACGACAATGAGGACGGAGCGCAGGCGCCGATTGGCAGCAAGAGAGGCCATGCCGGTTCCTTCCGTGGATCGCAAAAGAAGCGCATGCTTTGCACGCGGACGCCGCTGAAGGTGTCGGACCCGTCCGGCGGGCTCTCCAAATCCTTTGCCGGATTTCACCGGCTGCGTTTATCCTCGCAAGACGGAGCGGAAATGCAAGCCCGCCGACGATACGACCAAAGCGTGCAATGTCCGAATATAATGCGCGCAAAGAGGGCGCACACCTGAATGGCCGACCACATCCTCGTCGTCGACGACGATCCACAGATCACCGACTTCCTGCAGCGGTATCTCACCAAGCTCGACTACCGGGTGACGACGGTGGCGACCGGAGAGGCCATGCTGGAGGCATTCGAGGCGACGCCCGTCGATCTCGTCATCCTCGATATCGGCCTGCCGGACCGCGACGGGTTCGAACTGACGCAGGAGCTGCGCCGGCGCTCCAACCTGCCGATCGTCGTGCTGTCGGCCCGCGACGAAGCCTTCGACCGCGTGATCGGGCTGGAATTCGGCGCCGACGACTATGTCACCAAGCCGTTCGAGCCGCGCGAGCTCGCCGCCCGCATCAAGTCGGTGCTGAGGCGCTACCGGGCGCCCGAGCAGGAGGCGCAGGAGGCCGCGGCCGAAGCGGAGCGGGTGTTCGGCCCGTGGTCGCTGAAGCTGGCGCAGCGGGCCCTGGTCAATCGGGAGAGCGGCATGGATGCCGGCCTGACGACGGCGGAATTCGACATCCTCGCCGCGCTCCTGGAGCATCCGGGGGCGGTGCTGAGCCGCAACCAGCTCCTCGACATCGCCCGCGGCCGGGCCTCCTATGTGGGCGACCGGTCGGTCGACGTCCACATCATGCGTCTGCGGCGCAAGATCGAGGAAGACCCGGCCAATCCGCGCTACGTCAAGACCGTGCACGGCGTCGGCTACGTCTTTCCGGCCGGGGGATGAGGGCGGTGTCCGGGAAGGGCGGCAAGACGCCCGGATTGCGCCGGGGCTTGTGAATTTTGCCGAACGCCATTATTTAGACCGCATGGATATTGGCCGGATGGCTGGGCCGCTTTGCTCCACCCTGTCGGGGCGCGCTCGTTTCAGACTTCCCTCCAGAATGCATTCATCCGGGTATTGGCCGCGACCCGCGCGTGCCAGTTCGTATCCAGACCGTGTTCGAACGCGATAGGGGCGCCGCCCGCGAATAGGGGCAGCTTGGGGTTTTCGCCGGCCGGGCCGGCCGCAACCCCATACGGCCCGAGGATGGCGACCGGACGCGGACACACAGACCGGACACCGACCGGGGCGCTGCCGACGGGCAGGCCGCCCCGCCACGCATAGCCAAGTTAGGAGAGAATTTGCAGATCCTCGTCAGAGACAACAACATCGACCAGGCGCTCCGCGTCCTGAAAAAGAAAATGCAGCGCGAAGGCGTCTTCCGCGAGATGAAGGCACGGCGCGCCTACGAAAAGCCGTCCGAGAAGCGCGCGCGCGAAAAGGCCGAGGCCGTCCGGCGCGGACGCAAGGCGGCGCGCAAGCTCGCCCAGCGCGAAGGCCTCATCCCCGGACGCAAGAAGAAAGCTCCGGCACGACGGGCCGGCGGCGCGTCGTAATTGCGGGCGCGGCGGACGCCGGGCGCTGCCCGGCGCCGCCCCCGCGGGCGGGCAAACTCGGTCTCTCATGGGGACGGCCGCCCCATTCATGTCCTGCATTCATAAATCAAATCAATTTTTGCCGGATTATCCGACGCCCCGATCGCATTAGATAGGGAGCATGGATCCGGACGACCCGCATCCGGCACGCATCGGCCCGCCGCCGCGCTGTTTTTGAAAGCGCGCCCTGCGGCCACGGATATTTCCGTTCCGATGCCGGCTGCCGGCAGGGCGGTCCGACGCGGCGCACGCGTACCGGGCCGCCGGATCCGACTCGCGATTCGGTCACACACCTTGAGACGAAAGACAGTCACATGATCCTGCAAGAAACCTTCACCCTCGCCAATGGCGTCAAGATCCCCAAGCTCGGGCTCGGCACCTGGATGATCGACGACGGCGCGGTTGCCGACGCCGTCCGCACCGCCGTCGACCTCGGCTATCGCCACATCGACACGGCCCAGGCCTATGCCAATGAGCGCGGCGTCGGCGACGGCATCCGCAATTGCGGCGTCGCCCGCGACGAGCTGTTCGTGACGACCAAGCTGGCCGCCGAGATCAAGGACTATGAGGGCGCCAAGGCCGCGATCGACGGCTCGCTGAAGACCCTCGGCCTCGACCGCATCGACCTGATGATCATCCATAGCCCCAAGCCCTGGGCCGAATTCCACGGCGACGATCACCATTTCGCCGGCAACCTTGAAGCCTGGCGGGCGCTGGAAGAGGCGTATGAGGCCGGCAAGCTCAGCGCCATCGGCGTGTCGAACTTCCAGAAGGAGGATCTCGACAACATCCTCGACAACGGCTCGGTCAAGCCGATGGTCGACCAGATCCTCGCCCATGTCAGCAACACGCCGTTCGACCTGATCGACTACGCCAGCGGCAAGGACGTCCTCATCGAGGCCTATTCGCCGATCGGCCACGGCAAGATCCTGAACAATGCCGAGATCGCCGCGCTCGCCGAAAAATACGGCGTCAGCGTCCCGCAGCTCTGCATCCGCTACGTCCTCCAGCTCGGCCTCGTCGCCCTGCCGAAGACGGCGAACCCGGAGCACATGAAGACCAACGCCGCCGTCGATTTCGAGATCTCCGGCGCCGACATGGAAACGCTGAAGAATGCCGAGCCGATCAAGGATTACGGCGATGCCAGCGTCTTCCCGGTCTATGGCAAGGTGTAAGGCAACGGCACCCTCCGATCGCTGGCGGTCGACCGCCAGCGATCACACCCGCGTCCCGGAGCGTTCTTCCGGTCACTCTCCTCACCGCACCATCGTCGCGCGGTCCCAGCTCGCATAGTCGGGCGCGTTCTCGGCCCACAGTTCCCCGTCATAGCCGAATTCGACCATGTGCACGGTGACGTAGTCGTCGGCGACGAAGGCGACGCCATAGGCCGGCGGCAGGTCCGAACCGGTCAGCAAGCTCATTTCCGCAAAATTCGCAAAGCCGGCGTGGTTGGTGCCGCGCAGGCTCGTCACCGGCACGCCGCCGGCCGAGCCGGCCATCGGCAGGTGGCAATGGCCGTGGAAAACGTGGCGGACCTTGTCCCGGTGGCGGGCGACGATCCGCCGGAACGCGACATCGTCCTTGAGGCGGATCTCGTCGAGCGGCGCGACGTGGGTCGGCACCGGATTGTGGTGCATGAAGAGGAACACCGGCCGCTCGCTCGCCGCCAGTTGCTCTTCCAGCCAGGCCTGCCGGGCCGCGCAGTAATGGCCCTCATGGGTCTGAGGTCCCCAGGTGTCCAGGAAGAGGCAGCGCCCGGCCGAGGTCTCGCGGACGGTCTGAACGAATCCCCCCTCACCGGCATATTCCGGAAACACCTCAAGGAAGGTCGGCCGGTCGTCGTGGTTGCCGATGCACAGCGCCACGGGCATCGGGATGCCCTCGATCAGCTCCCGCAGGCGCTCATAGTCCGCGCGGTCGCCCCAGTCGGAGAGGTCGCCGGTGATCGCCATCAGTTCCGCATCCGGATGATGCGCCAGCGCGTGGTCGACCGCGGCCTGGAAATTGGCGTTGGGATCGCGGCCGGCAATGGTCTGGCCCGGCGTGGTGAGGTGGATGTCGGTGAGGTGCAGCAGCTTCATCGGCATGTCGGAAACGCATTCCTTGTCGTGCGGGCGGCGGCCCGCCGGTCAATCGGCGGTCGGAGGATCGGGGAAAGGCAAACGGGCAGGCGCGGACGCGTCGGCGTAGGGGGCCGGCACGATCTAGCCGGCCCCTGTCGCCTGTCTTGCGGACGCCCGCTGCGGGCGCGGCCTACTTCTTCGGCAGCAGGTCCGAGACTTCCTCGACCATTTCTTCCTGCAGCTCCTGCATGTCATCGTTCTCGCCGGTGACGATGCCCTCGATGCCGTCATAGATGACCTGGGTGATGGCAAGGCCGTTGTCGCCCGGATAGGCGATCCAGTCCTTCAACAGGTCGGCCTGGCGCACCGCGGTCTCCTTGCTGGGGTTCTTCTTGTAGAAGTCGGCAAGGAGATCGTTGGCGGCCTTGTTCGGCGGCATGTAGCCGGTGGTCTCGGCAACGACCGAGGCGCCGACGCCGGAGGTGATGAACTTCAGGAACGTCCAGGCCGCGTGCAGCCGGGCGGGATCTTCGGAGGTGGAAACCAGCATCGCCGCGTTGCCGCCCGCCGGCAGGCCCTTCGGCGGCGCGCCGATGCCCGGGAACTCGTGGGTGACGAGGGGGAAATCGCCCTTCGTGCGCTCGATCGCGCCGACCGAGGAGGTCGACCAGTAATACATGGCGATCTCGCCGGCGGCGAAGGGCAGGCCGGCCTCGGTGCCCGACAGGTTCTTCATGTGGCACTCGCGGAACAGCTTGTGCATGGTCTTGAATGCGGTCAGGCCGGCCTCGCCGTCGAAGTTGACGCGGCCGTCGGCGGTCAGGATCGGCTCGCCCTGGGACCACATCAGCGCCTGCAGGAACCAGTTGCCGGTGATGCTCCAGCCCCAGAACAGCGGGTTCTCGATGCCGATCTCGTGGAATTTCTTGCAGTTGTCGGTGACCTCGTCCCAGGTCTTGGGCAACTGCGAGGCCTCGGTGATGCCGATCTTGGCCATCAGGTCCATGTTGTAGTAGCCGACCGGCAGCGACACGGCGAAGGGCAGGCCGTAAACCGCGCCGTCGAAGGTGCCGAGGTCGAGCATCGCCTTGTGGTAGCCGTCCCTGGCGAAGTCGGCTTCCTTGGCGATGAACGGCTCGAGCGAGCGGGCGATGCCCTTTTCGACGAGGATCGCCTGGCGGTTGAGGCCCTGCATGGTGACGTCCGGCAGGGTGCCGGCGACGGCCTCGCGCAGGATCGTGTTGGTACCGTCCTCGTAGTCGTCGTAGGTTGCCCGGAATTTCACCTCGATGTTAGGGTATTGTTCGTTGAACATCGGCATGATCTTCTCGAACGTCACATCGAACAGGGCCGAATACGGGTAGCCCACTTCGATGGTGACCTTGTCCTGCGCAAGCGCGGTCGAGGACAGGGCGGCTGCAAGGATTGCAGCGATCGTCAAACGCTTCATGTGTTGCTCCTTCGCTGTAAAGAGACCCTGATTGGCTTGCCGGCGGTCAGGGTCTCGCCGTTCAGCCGCCATCGGCGGCCGATTGTTGTGCGACCGGGCGGGGCGCGTCATTTCATGCCGGTCAGGGTGATGCCTTCGATGAACCGCCGCTGGGCGATCAGGAACGCCACCACCAGCGGCGTGACGATCACCGTGGCGATCGCCATCATCGGACCGTAGTCGTTGCCGTCGAGATCGCCCCGGAAGTCCCTGAGCCCGAGCGGCGGGGTGAACAGGTCCTGGTTTCCGGTGATGACGACGCGCGGCCAGAAATAGTCGTTCCAGTGCGCGACGACGGAGAAGATGGCGAAGGCCAGTAGCGCCGGGACGGCCGTCGGCAGCATCACCCGCCAGACGATCGAGAACTCGCTCATGCCGTCCATCCGCGCAGCATCGATCAGCTCGTCCGGGACCGTCATGAAGAACTGGCGCATCAGGAAGATGCCGAAGACCGAGATCGTCCACGGCACGATGAGGGCGGCGTAGGAATTGATGAGGCCGACCTTCGACAGCATGATGTAAAGCGGCAGCGCGATCGCGTGGACCGGGATCAACAGGCAGAACAGCACCAGCGAGAACACCACGTCGCGGCCGTAGAAGGTCAGCTTCGACAGCGCGTAGGCGCAGGGCAGGGCGACGACGACCTGGATCAGGAAGATCGAGACGGTGACGACGACGCCGTTGAGGAGGTAGCGGAGGAGCGGTGCCTTGGAGAACGCGGTGACGTAGTTGTAGACGGCCGGACGCACCTTGCAGGCGGTCTCCGGATTGCCGAGCTTGACGCAGTACTCGTCGACGAAGGGCTGTTGGCTGCCGGCGAAACCGCCCGACCCGGTCTGGATCTCCGACGGACTTTTCAGCGAATAGCTGACCATCATGTAGAACGGCGCGATGACGATCACGACGCCGATCAGAAGCACAATGTGCTTGAAGGTTTCCCCGACCCCGGACCGCATCATGAGTAGTGCACCCGCTTTTCGACGTAGTGTCGCTGGATCAGCGTCACGACCATGACGAAGATGAGGAACACCACCGTGATCGCCGCGCCGATGCCGATGAGGTTCTGCCGGATCGCCTTTTCGTAGATCGCGTACATCATCACATAGGTGGACTTGGACGGGCCGCCCGCGGTCAGCGCCTCGACGGAATCGAAGACCTGGAACGAGCGGATCGTGGTGATGGTGACGACGAAGACGGTGGTCGGGCCGAGCAGCGGCCAGGTGACCAGCCGGAACCGGTCCCAGGCCGAGGACGCGCCGTCCATCTCGGCCGCGTGGTAGAGCTCGCGCGGGATCGCGGTCAGCCCGGCGAGGTAGAGCACCATGTTGAAGCCGAAGGCCTGCCAGACGCCGATGAAGCACAGCGTCCACAGCGCATAGGCGCGGTCGCCCAGCCAGAGCGGAAAGCCGGTGGCGCAGGCATTGCCGTACCACGTCGTCGCCGGGTCGATGCCGAGGAAGGCGCCGGTGAGGAGGCCATGCCAGAACGGGCTGCCGCAGCCGGCCGACAGCAGTGCGTTGATCGAGCCGATGGTCGGGTTCAGCATGAATTCCCAGACGATCGCCATCGCCAGCAGTGCCGCCATGGTCGGCAGGAAGAACACGGCCTTATAAAAATCCTGGGCAAAGCGCAGCGAGGAAATCAGCAGCGCCGCGCCGAGGCCGATGGAGGCCGGCACCACGACGCCCGCATAGAGGAGAGACGAGGCGATCATCTTGCCGTAGGTGCGGCGGCTGAAGATGTCCTCGTAATTGTCGATGCCGACGAAGGAAAAGTCCGCATTGCCGAGGCTGTAGTCGGTGAACGACAGGAGGACGGCAATCGCCACCGGCACCAGCAGGATGACCACCATCAGCGCCACCGCCGGGGCGACGAAGAGATAGGGGACCGTTCTTGCGTGCGCCCCGGCCGTCATTGCGCGGCCCCGGCCGGCGCGAGAGATATGTCCGCGGCCGCAAAACCGCGCGGCTCGTCGCTGGCGTAGATGCGGCGGTTGTCGCTGCTGAACACCACCGCCCGGTCCTCTTCCGACCAGATCTCCGCCGCGCCCTGCAGCGGCAGGGCCTGCGCCGTGTGCGGCTCGGTGCGCACGATCATGGTGTGGTCCGTGTCGCCGACATTGGCGTGGATGTAGAAGTCGGAGCCGAGGTTCTCCTTGTGCCGGACGGTGACCTTGATGGCGCGCCCGTTCGGGGCCTTTGGCGCGATCGCCAGGTGCTCCGGCCGCAGCCCGACGGTGACCGTTTGCGGCGGCCCGTCGAAGGCGCGCGCGAAGGTGTAGCCGCCGACCGTGGAGACGGCGCCGCCGCTGCCGAGCGCACCGGGCAGCGTGTTCATCTTCGGCGAGCCGATGAACTGGGCGACCCGGAGGTCCGCCGGGTCGTGATAGACCTCGTCGGGCGAGGCGAACTGCAGCACCTCGCCGTCCATCATCACCGCGATGCGGTCCGACATGGTCAGCGCCTCGGCCTGGTCGTGGGTGACGTAGACGAAGGTGGTGGCAAGGTCCCGGTGCAGTTCGGCGATCTCCGCGCGCATATGGACGCGCAGCGCGGCGTCGAGGTTCGACAGCGGCTCGTCCATCAGGAAGGCGACGGGCTTTCGGACCATCGCCCGGCCGACCGCCACGCGCTGGCGCTGGCCGCCGGAAAGCTGGCCGGGCTTGCGCGCCAAAAGGTCGCCGATCTTCAGCGTCTCGGTGGTCTCCTCGACGAGGGCGCGGATGCGGCGCATCTTCTGCCGGCGGCTCGGCATCAAATGGCCGAGGCCGGGCATCAGTTCCAGCCGGGTCAGGCGGCGCAGCTTCAGCGGCACCATCAGGTTTTCCTCGACCGTCAGATGCGGATAGAGCGCATAGGACTGGAACACCATGGCCAGGTCGCGCCGGCTCGGCCGGATGTGGTTGACCACGCGCCCGCCGATGGCGACGTCGCCGCTGTCCTGGGGCTCCAGGCCGGCGAGGATCTTCAAGAGAGTAGACTTGCCGCAGCCGGACGGGCCGACGAGCGACACGAACTCGCCGTCGGCGATGTCGAGCGAGACGCCCTTCAGGACCTCGGTGGTGCCAAAACTCTTGCGGATATTGTGAAGGGTGACGGTTGCCATGCTGCCCCATCCGTTGTCGCCGGTGCTGCGATCGCGGCTGTGGTAGCAAGTACGATTGACATTCCTGTGAAGTGTTATTAGCGGAGCTAATGGCCAGCCGGACCCCCGCTTGTCCGCCGGCGGCGGTCTCTGCTTGCCAGGGCCGGGTCACCCGAGCACAAGCCCTTGGAGGACATCGTGAAAGTGAGTTCGCCGCAGATCGCCGCCTTCACCCATGCGGCCCGCGAACGCAGCTTCTCCAAAGCCGCCGAGGTGCTTGGCATCACCCAATCGGCGGTGACCCAGCACGTCGCCAGGCTCGAGCGGCAGATGGGAACGCAGCTTTTCCTGCGCACGCGGGGCGGCCTGGAGTTGACCAAGCCGGCGCTGGAACTGTTCGCCCTGTCGGACCGCATGCGCACCGCCGAGCAGCTCATCGCGGAAAAGATCGCCGCCTACGGCACCCTGTCCGCCGGCCATCTCGACGTCGTCGCCAACGCGCCGCGGCCGGCGCTGCCGCTGATCCGCAGCTATTGCCGGCGCTTCCCCGACGTCAAGCTGACCTTCACGCTGGCGAGCTGGACGCTGGCGATGGACAAGCTGCGCAAGCGCGAGATCGACGTCGCAGTCATCACCGAGCCGGACCTGACCGACGACCTCGTCGCGGTCGAGCTGGCGCGGGTCCGCTACATGGCCTATATGCGCGCCGACCATCCGCTCGCCGGGCGTCCCGAAATCTCGCTGCGCGAGCTGGAGAACGAACCGCTGGTGCTGCCGGAAGCCGGTTCGCTGACCCGGCGCATCGTCGGCGAATGCCTTGCCGCGCACGGGCTGCAGCTCCGGCGCATGATCGAGATGACGACCTTTCCGGTGGTCAAGGAGGCGATCCTGCACGGCATCGGCGTCGGCATCCTCCTGGAGGAGAGCTTCTATCCGTCCGGCCAGCTCGTGATGCGCCCGATCCGCGAGCTGCCGGAGAGCTACCGGACCTGCCTCGTCGCCGCCGCCGACCGCAGCGAATTGCGGACCGTGCGCGAATTCATCGACATCGCCGAGGAAGCGCGGCCCGGGGAATAATCGGCGCGGAGCGGGCAAGCGGTCGCGGACCGGCCCGTTTCGCGGGGCCGATCCCGGCCGAGGTCTGCGCTCGGCGTCCTCCGCTTGCTCCCGTCGCGCCGCCTGTCCTGCCCCTCCGGCACACGCGGAGGGCGATCCGTCGCAGTGACAAACCCCAACTTGTCTGATGAGTAGACAAGTTAACAAGAAAATCTTCACCGTGCTTGAAGCCTGGGAGGGGCGACGGCATGGACCGGGTCATCAGAGTCAGGCTATCCCAAAGCGCCGTCGACGCTATCAAGCAGATGATTGCGGATGACGGCTTTGCGCCGGGTGACAAGTTCTATTCGGAAAACGACCTCAAGACCCGTCTCGGGGTCAGCCGGTCGTCCGTTCGCGAAGCCGTCCGCATTCTGGAAGCCCAGGGCCAGCTTTCGGTCAAGCACGGCAAGGGCATCTTCATCACCGACAATGAGAGCCAGTCCTTCGACGCCTTCGTCGAGTGGCTGAAGACCAACGAGGTCTCGCTGCGCGAGAACTTCGAGGTCCGCCTGATGATCGAGCCCCAGGTCGCGCGGCTGTCGGCGATCAATGCGACGCCCGAGGACATCGCGCAGCTCTCCGCCGCCCATGAGCAATTGCTGTGCACGGCGAATGCGGGAAATGCGGCCGAGACGATCGTCCACGACCGCGAGTTCCATCGACTGCTCAGCCAGGCGACCCGCAACAAGGTGCTGTTCGCCCTCGTCCGCTCGCTGGTGCGCTCGCAGATCGACGGCTGGATTTCCAGCCTGCACATACCGAACCGTCTTCAAAAAACCATGGTCGAGCACAGCCGCATACTTGACGCCGTCAAGGACCGCGATGGCGAGAAGGCCATGCTGGAGATGACGGCCCATCTCAACAACGCATTGGAGGACGTCATCGCTTCGTCGAAGCGGTGACCCGTCCGGCTTGGAGGATTGCATGATCCAGATCACCACCGTCGTCGAAAACAGCCCGGGAGAGCACAAAGCGCTCCGGCACGAGCACGGGCTCTGCTTCCACATCGATACGGGTAGCGACCGGATCCTGTTCGACACCGGCGCCTCGGACGCGCTGCTTCACAATGCCGAGCACCTGCGCCTCGACCTCAAGCGCGTCGGCACGGTCGTCCTCAGCCACGGCCATTACGACCATACCGGCGGTCTGCGCCATCTGGCCTCGGTGAATGACGGCTTCGAACTCGTCACCGGCAAGGGCTTCTTCGTTGAAAAATATGCGGCCCTCGATGCGGCCTATGAATTCCTCGGCAACGATTTCGACGAGGCGTGGCTGGCCGCCAAGGGCATCACGTGCAGAACCGTCTCCGAGCCGATCAGCGAGCTCGTGCCGGGCGTTCACATCATCACCGATTTCGAGCGCACCCATGGCGATGAGGTCGTCAATCCGCGCTTCAAGCTGCGCACCGACGACGGATTCGTCAACGACACGTTCTCCGACGAGGTGATGCTGGCGATCGAGACGCCGCCCGGCATCGTCGCCGTGGTCGGCTGCTCGCATCCGGGCATCAGAAACCTGCTCGACACCGCCGAAAAGCGGCTGGGGCGGCCGATCCACGCCGTCCTCGGCGGCACCCACCTGATGGAGGCGACGCCGGACCGCATCGCCGCGACGCTCGACTATCTCGACCGGAAGGGAATCTCGGTGATCGGCGCGTCGCACTGCACCGGCCCGAAGGCCACGGAACAGATGAAGGCCCTCGGCGCCCGCCACTACCACAACCGCACCGGCACCTCTCTGGTCTTCCACTAGGTGCCGGAAAAAGGCGTCGCGAGAGCAGAAATCCGCGGCGAACAGACAGCATGACCAAGGAGGAAATGAAATGCTGACGAGAAAACAATTCCTGCGCTTCGGAGCCCTGGCCGGCGCCGCGCCGCTGGCCGCGCCGTTCGTCGTCACCGCCAAGGCGGCCGACAAGATCACCTGGCGCTCGTCGGGCCATGGCCCCGCGTCCGATCCCTCGCAGATCTACCACGACATGCTGTGCAAGGCGATCACCAAGGCCAGCGACGGCCGCCTGACCGTGAAGCCGTTCGTCGGCGGCTCCATCGTGCCGGCCTACCAGGAACTCGACGCCGTCGAGCAGGGCGTCCTGCAGATGGCCTACACCTGCCCGATGTACAATCTCGACAAATGGCCGGCCGCCGGTCTGATCAGCTCGCGTCCGGGCTGCCTTGCCGGCAATGCCCTGAGGAGCTGGTTCGACTTTGCCGGCGGCGCCGACCTGATGAACAAGATGATGGGCGACAGCTACAACGCCATCACCTTCCCGGGTGCCCTGTCGCCGCTGCCGCCGGAGGTCTTCTTCCACTCCAAGGTCGAACTGAACAGCATGGACGACGTCAAGGGCCTGAAGGCCCGCTGCATGGGCGACGGCGGCGAGATCTTCAAGCGCCTCGGTGCGGCCACCGTCATCATTCCGGGCGGCGAGCTCTACGAGGCCATGCAGCGCGGCACCATCGACGCGTTCGAATACTCCACGCTGGCGTCGAACTGGAAGATGCACTTCAACGAGGTGGCGAAATACGTCTACGTCTCGCCGGCCCGCGCGCCGAGCGATCCGCAGGTGTTCTTCGTCAACAAGGAGGCCTGGGCGGCCCTGCCGGAAGACCTGAAGGAACTCGTCCAGGGCCTGGTCGCGCGCTTCACCCAGGACCAGCACGAGTACCTGGAATACGAGTCGATCAAGGCGGTCGAGGAGTTCCGGGCGGCCGGCAACGAAGTGCGCCGCGTACCGGACGAGATCGTCGCCGCCCTGACGGCCGAGGCCGACACCTTCTACGCCGAAAAGAGCGAGAAGGAATCGCCGATCTTCAAGGAGATCTACGATTCCATGACCTCGTATCGCTCGGCCTACGAGGCGGCCAACGCCTGACGCGCGGAAGGACTTTCCGGACAATCAATCGCGTGAAAACGACGGCCCGAAGCGTGCCGCGCCTTCCAGACGAAGCGCGACACGCTCCGGGCCCGCAAGCCAGCCAGCAGAAAAACGTCCGATAAGGGCAGGGAGGACCATGTGACCTTCATACGAAAGCTACCGCGAATGATCGACCGCCTGAGCGCATTGTCAGGCGCGGTGGGCAAGTGGTTCGCCGTTCTCCTCGTCCTTGTCGGCACGTTCGAGACCGTCTCCCGGCACTTCTTCAACGCGCCGACCATCTGGGCCTACGACTCCATGTGCATGGCCGGCGGCGCGATCTACCTGCTCGGGGCGTCCTACACCTACATGAAGGACTCCCACACCCGGGTCGACCTCCTCTACAGCCGCTGTTCGGACCGGACCAAGGCGCTGATCGACGTCATCGGTGCCGCCGTCTTCCTGTTCCCGCTGATGATCGTGATGTTCCAGATGTCGGTCACCTGGGCGATCCGGGCCTGGCGGATCAACGAGGTCATGTTCAACAGCTTCTGGTATCCGCCCGCCGCCCCCTACCGCACCCTGTTCGCGATCGGGTTGTTCCTGCTTCTCCTGCAGGCCGCCGCGAAATTCGCGCGTGACCTCTACTTCCTGGTAAGGAACGAGACCCTTGATTGAGCTCAGCCCCGAACTCGTTGCCATCCTCATGCTGGGTGGCGTCTTCGTTCTCGCCCTGTCCGGATTTCCCATCGCCTTTGTCATCGGCAGCATCGCCTTTTTCATCGGCCTTGTGACCTTCGGCACGACGACGACCTTCCACATCCTCTATTCCCGCTTCTACGACCTGTCGCTCAACTATCCTTACCTGGCGGTGCCGCTGTTCACCTTCATGGGCGTGGTTCTGCAGAAGTCGGGCATTACCAAGGAGCTCTACCAGCGCCTTTACGAGGCCCTCGGCTCGTTCCGGGGCGGGTTGCTGCTCGTCACCATCATCTTCGGCACCATCCTCGCCGCCTGCCTCGGCGTCATCGCCGCCTCGGTGACGATCCTCGCCCTGATCGCACTCAGCCCGATGGTCAGCCGCGGCTATGACCGCTCGCTGGCGGCCGGCACCATCGTCGCCTCGGGTACCCTCGGCATCCTCATTCCGCCGAGCATCATGCTGGTCGTCTATGCGCCCCAGGCAGGCCTTTCGATCGGCCAGATGTTCATGGGTGCGGTGTTCCCCGGCCTCATCCTGTCGAGCCTTTACATCGTCTATGTGGTGACCCGCTGCCAGCTCAATCCCTCCCTCGGACCACCGATCCCGGCCGAGCAGATGACGCCGTTCACCGTTGACAAGGTCGGCAAGCTGCTGATGGCGCTGGTGCCGCCGGTGGCGCTGATGGTGGCAGTCCTCGGCACAATCTTCGCCGGCGTCGCGCCGCCGACGGAGGCCGCCGCCGTCGGCAGCTTCGCCTCCATCCTGCTCGCCGTCGTCTACGGCAAGTTCAGCTGGGGCATGATCCGGGACGCCAGCATCGAGACGCTGAGGGTCAGCGCCTTCGTCGTGCTGATCGCGGCGCTCTGCTACGCCTTCGTCGGCATCTTCATGAATGCGGGTGCGGGCGACGTCGTCGCGGAAATGATCCTCGCCGTCCCGGGCGGCAGGTGGGCGTCGTTCCTCGTCATCATGATCATCGTCTTCATGCTCGGCATGTTCATCGAGTGGATCGGCATCGTCTTCATCATCGTGCCGATCTTCTCGCCGATCCTCGCCCAGCTCGGCTTCGACCCGCTGTGGGCCGGCATGATGATCTGCATCAACCTGCAGATGGCCTTCCAGACGCCGCCGATGGCGATGTCGATCTTCGTCCTCAAGGGCGCCGCGCCCGAGGAGGTCGGCCTGACCATGGGCGAGATCATCCGGGGCGTCCTGCCCTTCGTCGGCATCATCGTGTTCTCGCTGATTCTGTTCACCCTGTTCCCGGAAATCATCACCTGGCTTCCGGCCCAGATGATCGGACCCTCGCATTAACGCGGCCTTGGCGACGAGCCCGCGGCCCGTTCGCTACCGACTGCGCATGTACCGCGCCGGAACGCTCCGGCGCGGTCATCGTCGCACCGGTCAGGCGAACATGTTCTCGTCGGAGTAATGCGGATTGAGGCGGCTGAGGACCGGCAGGATGGCCGCCCCCTGGATCACCGCGTCGGCACCGAGCTCGGCCTTCATCAGGCGGGGGACCTTGCGGCTCTCCTGGGAGACGGACGGATAGAGCGGCTGCGTGCGCTCGATGAACGCATCGATCAGCCAGTCCGGAGCGTCGCCGCCGAGCATGATGGTCTCCGGGTCGAACAGGTTTTCCAGCGCGTTGACGCCGATGCGCAGGGGCTCGGCGCCGATGTCGATCCATTCCGACACGGCCGGCATGTCGGCTGAAAGGGACTCCAGCTCGCCGACATTGGCGATGCCGTGGCCGCGTTCCTCCAGGAACCGCCCCAGCGAGTCGATCGACACATAGGTCTCCAGGCAGCCGCGCTTGCCGCAGATGCAGGGATGGCCGTCGGTGATGGCGATGGTGTGGCCGAGTTCGCCGGCATTGCCGTTGCTGCCGCCGAAGGCCGCGCCGTCGACCATGATGCCGGTGCCGAGGCCGTTGCCGAGATAGATGTAGACGAAATTGTCGAGGGTGCGCGCCGTCTCGCCGAACCGCCCTTCCGCGGAGACCGCGCACTGGCCGTCATTGGCGAGCGCGACCGGAACGCCGGCGACCCGGCGCAGGTGCTCGGCGAGCGTGACGCCGTCCCAGCCGGGCAGGCGGGGCGGGCTGATGCCGGCAACGCCGAACGGTCCGGGGGTCGCAAGCCCGATGCCGTAGAACCGGTCGCGGTCCATCTCCACCCGTTCCAGCAACCGGTGGGCGATACCGGCGAGCTTCTCCGCGACCCGGTCCGGCTCGAACTCGGTCAGCGAGGCGCCCTCGCGGTCGAGGATCTTGCCGCCGAGATTCATGGCGATGCCGGACATGCGGCCGAAGTCGACATGGAGGCCGATGGTGAAGGCGCCGTCTTCGTTGAGGAACACCGGTTTCGGCGGTTTGCCGACCCGCCGTTCCTTCGATTTTTCTTCCCTCACGAAGCCGATTTCCAGCAACTGGTCGACGAGCACCGACGCGGCCTGCTTCGACAGGCCCGTGACCTCGGCGATGCGGGTGCGCGACAGCGGGCCGTGTATCCGGGCCGCCTCGAACACAACCCAAAGGTTGTTGAGCTTGGCCTGGACGTTGTTGGTGCCTTTGAGCATCGCGGAATTCTGCCCTTTCGAATTAATATGTCATAATGACAGACAAACTATTGACAGGGATTAACGGGCCGCCTCAAGATCGTCAATGTCTGGTTCCGGTACGATGGAGAGCATGCAATGTCCTTGAAGCTTACACGTAGAAACGCCCTGACGGGCGCCGCGGCCCTCGGGGCTGCCAGCCTGTTGCCAAACGGTTTTTCCCGCCCGGCCGCTGCCGAGGATACCACCCTTGGCGTCTTCGGCCCGTTGCCGCCCGATCCCGCACCTCCGGGAGCCGCCAAGTTCGCCGGCGCAGAGTTCGATGCCTGGAAGGCGGCGAACGGCGCCGACGTGACATACGACCTCGTCGCCTGGCCGCAACTGCACGATCGCATGGCGACGGCTTTTGCCTCCGGCTCCGCCCCCTGGGACGTGATGTACAATTGCGGCTGGGTGCCAGAGTTCGAATCCTTCCTGCTGCCGTTCGTCGACGACCTGCCCAAGGAACTGGTCGATGACATGCCCGGTTCGAGTTTTTCGACCGTGACCTGGAACGGCAAGAGCTACGGGGCCATCTTCACCCTGTCGCTGTTGACCCTCTTCTACAACAAAGAACACCTCGATGAAGCCGGCCTCGGCGCACCGCCCAAGGACTGGGACGAGTTCCTGCGCTACACCAAGGAACTGACCCGCGACGGGCGCTACGGCTTCGTGTCGAACTACGGCGAGCCGGCCGGCATCGGCGGCACCGCCTCTTACTGGATGGCGTTCCTGCAGCAGGCCGGCGGCACCATGTATGCCGAGGACGGCAGCCCCGCCTTCAACACCGAAGCGGGCGTTGCCGCCCTGCAGATGATGATCGACCTTCAGGAGGCCGGCACCGATCCGGGCTCGATCTCCTATGTCGGCATCAACGACGCGACCAACGTGCTTTTGTCCGGCCGCGCCTCGATGATGATGAACTGGCCGTTCATGTGGAAGCCGGCGCAGGACCCGAAGGGCTCACAGATCGTCGGCAAGCTCGCCGCATCGGTGCTCCCGGCCGGTCCCGCCGGCACCGCCTCGATCGACGGCACCGATGCCTGGACCATCGGCAAGTCGACCAAGGATGCCGAAAAGGCGCGCAAGCTGATCGAGTTCTATCTCGATCCGGTGATCCAGAAGAAGCAGGCCCTCGACACCGGCTGGCTGCCGATCCGCCTGTCGGTCCTCAATGATCCGGACGTGCAGGCCGCCATGCCGCTGGCCAAGGTCGTGCTCGACCAGGCCCAGCACCCCTATGACAGCTTCGTCACGCCCGACTACAACGAGATCAGCCAGGCGGTGGGCACGGAGGTCCAGAAGGCCCTGCAGGGCCAGAAGACGGCCGCCGAGGCGATCGCCGAGGCAGAGTCTCTGGCTTCCGCCATCATCGCGCGGCGCGGATGATCCATGCCGTCGACCAGCTTTGAACGACGCCGGCGCAGGGCCGGCCTCTTGTTCGTGGCGCCAGCAGCCATCGTGCTGCTGGCGATCCTCGCCTATCCGATCGTGGAGAGTTTCATCCTCTCCACGCAGAGCGTGAGGCTGGTCGCAGGCGGTGTCACCAAGGAGTGGAATTCGTTCGGCAACTACATCCGTCTCGCCGGCGACGAGACGTTCCGCCGGGCGGTTGTCAACACCGTCTTCTTCTCCTTCGGCGAGGTGGCGCTGGTCGTCAGCATCAGCCTCGCCGTCGCCCTTTTGCTCAATCATCCGCTCGGGCGCTGGGGCTTCTTCCGCATCATGCTGGTCATCCCGTGGGCGATCGCGCCGGTCGCCAACGCCGTGCTGTGGAAATGGATCCTCAATTCCAACTACGGCATCCTCAACGGGCTCCTGAAATCCCTTGGCCTCATAGAATATTACCAGGTCTGGCTCGCCCGGCCGTGGTCGGCCTTCGGCTTTCTCCTGTTCATCGACGTCTGGAAGTCGGTGCCGTTCATCGCGCTGCTGCTCCTTGCCGGCCTGCAACGGGTGCCCTCGAGCCTATACAAGGCCGCCTATATGGACGGCGCCGGCCGCTGGCAGGCGTTCCGTCACGTCACCCTGCCGACCATGCGCGGCGCGCTGGCGATCGCCGTCGTCCTGCAGACCATCTGGTCGCTCCGGGTGTTCGAGATCATCTTCGTCCTGACCCGCGGCGGGCCGGCCGACGCGACCGTGCTGATGAACTTCCTCGCCTACCGCGTCACCTTCAACTTCCTCGACATCGGCTATGGCGCCGCGATCGCCAACATCATCTTCGCGCTCACCTTCCTCCTGGCGATCACCTATGTCTGGCTGATGCAGCCGCGCAAGCGGAGGGTCTCGTCATGAGCTTTGCCTCCGCGCGCGGCCGGGGCCGCGGCTTCAGGCTGCTGGTCGTCGTCGGCCTGATCCTGTTCGTCGTCTGGTCGGCGGCGCCGATCCTCTGGCTGATCGTCTCCAGCCTGATGCAGCAGCAGGCGCTGATCGTCCAGCCGCCCGATTTCTCGCCGTCGAATTTCACCCTGGAGAATTTCACCGAGGTGATCCTCTCGGCCGCCTCTCTCGGCCGTGGCATCCTCAACTCCTTCATCGTGGCGCTGTTCTCCACGGCCGTCGCGCTCGTCATCGGCGCGCCGGCCGCCTACGCGCTCGCGCGCCTTGCCGTGCCGCGCGCCAACGCGCTGGCCTTCCTCGTGCTCGCCACCCAGATGCTGCCGGGCATCGCCATCGCCATCCCGCTGTTCCTGGTGATCAGCCGGCTCGGCCTGATCGACAACGTGCTGGCGCTCGGCATGGTCTATCTGTCGTTCAACCTGCCGATCGTCATCTGGATCCTGCGCGGCTTCTTCCTCGCCATTCCCGAAGGGATCGAGAAGGCGGCGGCAGTCGACGGGGCCGGCGTCGTCGGCACGTTCCTGCACATCGTGCTGCCGATCTCGATCCCGCCGCTCGGCGCGGCGGCCGTCTTCGCCTTCGTGGAGGCCTGGAACGAATTCTTCTTCGCGCTCATCCTGACCCGCCAGGACGCGCAGACCGTGCCGCTGGTGATCGCCCAGTTCGCCGGCCAGTACCAGACGCTGTTCGGGCAGATGATGGCCGCCGCCACGATCAGCATCGCGCCCGTCATCGCGCTCGCCATCATTTTCCGCAACCAGATCGTCCGCGGCTTCGCCGACGGCATGATGAAGGGTTGAGCTTCCCATGTCCCGGATCGAACTTCGACATGTCGACAAGTCCTTCGGCGCCGTCGGCGTCTGCCACGACATCAACCTGACGGTGGAAGAGGGCGAGTTCGTCACCCTGCTCGGCTCGTCCGGCTGCGGCAAGACGACGACGCTCAACATGGTCGCCGGCCTGGAGGATCCGTCCAAGGGCGACATCCTGATCGGCGGGCGCCGGGTCAACGACCTGTCGCCGGTCCAGCGCGACGTCGCCATGGTGTTCCAGAACTACGCGCTCTACCCGCATATGACGGTCGCGGAAAACCTCGGCTTCACCCTGAAGATGCGCAAGATGGCGAAGCCGCAGATCGCCGAGCGGGTGGCGACCGTTGCCGCCTCGCTGGAGCTGACGCCACTGCTGGAGCGGCTGCCCTCGGCGCTGTCGGGCGGCCAGCAGCAGCGCGTCGCCATCGGCCGCGCCCTGGTGCGCGAGCCGCGCGTGTTCCTGTTCGACGAGCCGTTCTCCAACCTCGATGCTTCGCTCCGGGTGAAGATGCGCGCCGAGGTCAAGCAGCTCCACCAGCAGCTCGGCGTCACCACCCTGTTCGTGACCCACGACCAGGAGGAGGCGATGTCGATCTCCGACCGCATCGCCGTCCTCAACCGCGGCAAGGTCGAGCAGTTCGGCACGCCCGAGGAGATCTATTCCCGCCCGGCAACGCGCTATGTCGCGCGGTTCATCGGCAACCCGCAGATCGACCTCGTCCCCGGCGAGCTGGAACGCGGCGCCGACGGCACGGTGCTGCGGCTTGCCGGCGTCGCGCTGACATTGCCGGATTTCGTGCCGCCCCCCGGCGCCGGCCCGGCCGTCGAGGTCGGCGTCCGGCCCGAACATATCCGGCTCACCGAGACCGGCATTCCGGCAAAGGTGCAGCTCGTCCAGCCCGTCGGCGCGGCAACCCATGTGGTGCTCGGCTGGGAGGGCGGCGACCTCATCGCCAGCGTTCCCGGCTTCGTGCACCTCAGCGTCGGCGCGGCAATCCATTTCGAAATCGATCCCCGGCACGTCCTCGTGTTCGACGCGCAGAGCGGGGACAGACTGGTCTGACCCACGGAAGAGAAAAAGACATGAACGAAGCACTCCGTCCCAATTCCATCGCCAAGCGCGACGTCGCGGTGCACCTGCACTCGCAGACCAACCCGAAATATCTGGCAGAGCATGGCCCGCTCGTGGTCTCGGAAGGCTCCGGCGTCCACATCACCGACAGCGACGGCAAGGCGTATCTCGACGCCATGGCCGGGCTGTGGTGCGCGACCCTCGGCTTCACCAACGAGCGCCTCGCCGCGGCGGCGAGCGAGCAGTACAGCAAGCTCGGTTTCTACCACACCTTCTTCAACCGCACGATGGACAAGGCGACCGAGCTCGCCGAGAAGCTCGTGGACCTGACCGGGATGGCCGGCGGCAAGGCCTATTTCGCGACCTCCGGGTCGGAAGCCAACGAGACCATGATCAAGCTCGCCTGGGTCTACCATACGGTCCGCGGCAAGCCGACCAAGCGCAAGGTGATCGCCCGCGAGCGCGCCTTCCACGGCTCGACCATCGTCGGTGCCTCGCTGTGCGGGCTCTCCTTCATGCACCGCGAGTTCGGCCTGCCGCTGCCCGGCTTCCTGCACACCTCCGCCCCGTTCCCCTATCGCGGCATGCGCGAGGGCGAGGACGAGGCGGCCTATGTGGCGCGGCTCTGTGCGGAC
Organism: Rhodobium gokarnense; assembly: GCF_025961475.1. NCBI lineage: Bacteria > Pseudomonadati > Pseudomonadota > Alphaproteobacteria > Hyphomicrobiales > Rhodobiaceae > Rhodobium > Rhodobium gokarnense. Next base: position 218,058 of record NZ_JAOQNS010000009.1, read on the forward strand.
CTGGAGCGCCTGATCGTCTCCGAGGGGCCGGACACCATCGCCGCCTTCATCGCCGAGCCGATCTATGCTGGCGGCGGCATCATCGTGCCGCCCGAGACCTATTTCGCGGAAATCCAGAAGGTCCTGAAGAAATACGACATCCTGGCCCTGTCCGACGAGATCGTCTGCGGCTTCGGGCGCACCGGCAACTGGTTCGGCAAGGACACGGTCGGCTATGAGCCAGACATGATGGCCCTCGCCAAGGGCCTGTCCTCCGGCCACTTCCCGATCTCGGCGGTGGTCGCCAAGGGCGAGATCTACGACGCCGTCTACGCGTTCAACGAGGCCGGCGGCAATTTCGGCCACGGTTTCACCAATTCCGGCCATCCGGTCGGCCTTGCCGTGGCGCTGGAAGCGATCGCCATCTACGAGGAAATGGACGTCGTCGACCACGTGCGCAGGATGGGCGCGCGGCTCTCCGGCCATTTCAACGAACTCGCCAAGACCTCGCCGATCATCGGCGAGGTGCGCGGCGCGGGCCTGATGTGGGGCATCGAGCTGGTCGAGGACAAGGACACCAGGGCACCGTTTGCGCCGGACCTCAAGGTCGGCCTCTCCTTCGACCACATCGCCTATGAGAACGGCCTGATCTGCCGCTGCATGGACGACACGCTGGGCTATGCCCCGCCGCTGATCGTCGGCGAGGCGGACGTCGACGAGATCGCCGAGAAGACCGAAAAGAGCCTCAGGGCGCTCGAGAAGCAGCTCGGCGTCCGCTAGCGCGGGCCCGCGGCCAACCGCATTCACGCGCCATGCGTCAGCCCGCTGCCATGGCGCGTGTCTTTGTCCCGGAACCGGCTTCCGTTTTCGGGAGACGCGCGCCAGCCCCTTGCGCCGGAGTCCTCCAGCAAAACCGGCCATTGACGGCGAGACGCGCGTCCACGGCGCCAGAACCATAGATCACCGGCGCAACAACGGCCGGGGGCGTCCGACGACGCCCCCGGCAAACCGTTCCCCGACAAATCATTCCAGATCATCGGCCATCGCTGCGGGACATGCGCCACCACGCGCCCGAGGCTCCGTGCAGGGGTCTTCCGGCGCATCGAAATTTCCCGGTATTACTTCGGTTGAATTTTGAAAGAACTATCGAAAAAGGCGCCAAATACAAGTTATACGAAGTAAAACACAGCAGTTTCGGCGATATTTTCACCAACCGTTAATGCTGGTGCAGCGTAGTGCAAGGGTTCGGAGTCTTCCTCTTGCTTCAGGTTGCACGACCCATGATCCAACGCCTTCTTCAGCGGATTGCCATCGGTCCGCGCATCGCCGCCCTCTGTCTTGTGCCCATCATCGCTTTTGTCGGGGTCGATGTCGTGGAGATCATGGAGGAATGGGAGAGCGCCGAAGAGGCCGCCCTGGTTGCCGAAGTGGTGGAGTTGGCGCCGGCGATTTCCGGTCTGGTGCATGAATTGCAGAAGGAGCGCGGCACCTCGGCCGGCTTCATCGGCTCCAAGGGCAAGGCTTTCGCCGACACCATCGGCGCCCGCCGCGCCGACACCGACCGCGCGCTGGCCCGCTTCCGGTCCAGCATCTCCGCGCCGACCGGCAAGCTCGACACGCCGTCCTTCACCGAACCCTTCGCGGAGGCGCGCAAGCGCCTCGCCGAGCTTGAGGCAAAGCGCGGCGAGGTCGACCGCTTCGAACTCACCGTGCCGCAGATGGCGGGCTTCTATACCCCGCTGATCACCGACCTCCTCAACATGATCGAGAGCACCGTCGGCGTCATCAACGACGGCTCGACGCTGCGCCCGGTGCTCGGCTATGTCGCCCTCCTGCAGGCCAAGGAGCGCGCCGGCATCGAGCGGGCGATGGGCGCCGCCGGCTTCGGTGCCGGTATGTTCAAGGAAGGCATCTATCGCAACTTCATCCGCCTCGGCGCCATGCAGGACACCTATTTCGCCCTGTTCCGCCGCTTCAGCCCGGCCGAAGACGTGGCGTTTTTCGACCAGACCCTGAAGGGTGCCGTCGAGGAGGACGTCGTCGCCCTGCGCAAGCTCGCCACCGGAGCCCCCTTCGGCACCGACATTTCCGGCGTCACCGGCCCGCAATGGTTCAAGACCTCGACGGCGCGCATCGATGCGCTGAAGACGGTGGAGGACCGGCTCGCCGAGGGCATTGCCGCAACCGCCCGCAGCGCCGGGGCGACCGCGCGACTGGAGTTCTGGGGCCTTACCATCTCCCTTGTGGTCCTCCTCATCGGCGCTCTTGTCGTCTCCTATGTGGTGGCGCGCTCGATCATCGATCCCGTGAAGCGCCTGAATTGCACGCTGAGGCGGCTTGCCAGCCACGACTACGACGCGGAGATCACCGACAGCGACCGCGCCGACGAGATGGGCGCGATGGCACGCTCGGTGGCGATCCTCAAGGACAACGCCCTGGCCCGGGTCGACCTGGAGGCAAGGGCCAAGCGCGAGCGCGACCGCGAGCGCGACCGCCAGGGCCATATCGAGGGCGTCGTCGGCGCTTTCCGCCACAGCATCGACACCACCATGCGCGAGGTCTTCGAACGGGCGAGGGAAATGAGCAGTTCCGCCGGCCGGCTCGCCGATGTCGCCAAGACGGCGACCGGAAAGGCATCGGAGGTCGACGCCGCCTCCGGCAATGCGGCCGAGAACGTCGAGCAGGTCGCCGCGGCGGCCGAAGAACTGAACCACGCCATCCATGAGATCGCCCAGCAGACCGGCAAGGCGACCGACCTCGTCTCGACCGCCGCCGAGACCGCTGCCGCCACCGACCGTGACGTCTCGACCCTGTCGGAGGCGGCCGTGCGCATCGGCGAGGTCATCACCCTGATCCAGGGCATCGCCGAGCAGACCAACCTCCTGGCCCTCAACGCGACCATCGAGGCGGCCCGTGCCGGCGAAGCGGGCCGGGGCTTTGCCATCGTCGCCTCGGAGGTCAAGACGCTCGCCAACCAGACCTCCCAGGCGACCGAGGAAATCGCCGCCCAGATCACCGGCATCCAGCAATCGACGGAAGGCGCCGTTGCCGCCATCGGCCGCATCACCGACGTGGTCGGCGAGATCCGCGACCTCACCGCGATCATTTCCGGCGCCGTGGAGAAGCAGCAGGCCGTCACCGGCAACATCGCCCGGTCCGTCGCGGCCGCGTCCGACGGCACCGGGGAAGTCGCCCGCAATGTCGGCTCCGTCTCCGACGCCATCGGCCAGACCGCCCAGGAGGCGCACGCGGTCAACGACTTCTCCGATGAGCTGTTCAAGGCGATGGAGCTGCTTTCCGGCAACATCGAGGACATCCTCGGCAACATCTCGCGCGACGTCGAGGACCGCCGCGCCGCGCTCCGCGAGAAGCTGCGCGAGGTCGTCGTCATCGACGGCGACGGCCGCCATTTCAACACCTCGCTCACCGAGGTGACGGCGACCGGAGGACGCATCGAGGCGGTCGGCGGCATCAAGGCCGGCGACGTCGTCGGCATCGAGATGTTGGGCGGGCGGATTGTCTCGGCCACCGTTTCGGGCGGTGGCACCGGCGGGCTCGAACTGCGCTTCGCCGAGGACGTCTCCGACGTCGCCGCGGCCCTGGCGGCCTGAGCGCCGGGGCCGATGACCGCGCGCACCCCCGCCAGGCTCTTCCTGCCGCCCGCCGGCACCGTGCCGGCCGGCCCGAGCACCATCTTCGCCGCAACGCCCCTCGACAAGTCCTTCGGCGTCTTCGGCCCGGCCCACTCCTGATTATCGCGGGTGGCGGCAAAAAACCGTCGGCGTATTCTTGAAAAGCCAAGTCTTTCCCGGCTATCCATTTGCCGGGCCGATGTCGTTAACGTGCGGCAACGCCAGAACGGGCAGCGACAGGCCCGAAGGGAGGCCGTTTGTCGAGACGGAAAGAAGCGCCGCAAAAGGAAACCGGCGAAAAGGACTATCGCTTCATGTCGGCGCTGGCGCGCGGGCTGTCGGTGCTGCGCGCCTTCGGGCCCGACAACCGGCCGCTCGGCAATGGCGAGATCGCCGAGCGGGTCGGGCTGCCGAAGCCGACCGTCTCGCGCATCACCTTCACGCTGACCGAACTCGGCTATCTCGATTATGTGGAGGACTCCGGCCGCTACCGGCTGGGGCCCGGGATCCTGACTCTCGGCTACGACGTGCTGGCGCAGATGGAAATCCGCGACATCGCCCGGCCCTACATGCAGGAGCTCGCCAACTACGCCAACGCCTCGATCTATCTCGGCGTGCCGAACGGGCTGGAGATCATCTATATCGAGGCCTGCCGGGCGCCGGCCTCCATGGCCATCCGCCTCGGCGTCGGCTCGCGCATTCCGCTGCCGACGACCGGCATGGGGCGGGCCTATCTGGCGGCGCTTCCCGAGGCCGACCGCAAGGCCCTGATCGCGCGGCTGAAGGTCTCCTATGGCGACGACTGGAAGACCGTCGAGCCGGGCATGACGAAGGCGATCGCCGAGACGACCGAGCGCGGTTTCTCGCTCGCCATCGGCGAATGGGTGTCGGAGGCGAATTCCGCCGGCGCCGCCATCCGCCGCTCCGACGGCTATCCGGCCTACGCCATCAATGTCGGCGGCCTGCGCTCCATCATCACCCGCGAGCGCCTGGAAAAGGACCTCGGCCCCCGCGTCCTCGGCGTCGCCCGCCAGATCGAGCTGGTCGCGCGCGGCCTGTTGTGAGGCAAGAGTATCTGGCGACCCGGTAAGGCCCGCGCCACCGCCGAACTGGATTGCTTCGCTGCGCTCGCAATGACGGCGAGTGGAGATTCCCTAAATATTTCAGCGTCATCAACACAGTTATGTCTTTGGTTGGATTTGATCGCGGATTCTGGCGTTTATGATTGTGATGAGCTTTCTTGCGATGGCGATGAGGGCGACCATTTTGGTTTTTCCGTTTTCGC